>NZ_CAADGZ010000046.1:0-24761 GCF_900696675.1 uncultured Candidatus Kuenenia sp.
CTTCATCGAAATGGTGAATCTCCTTTCAGGTGTTTTTTGTTATCAATATACCGCCGAATACCTTGGAAATCCTACCATTTCAATCCTATTCCTGCAACAAGGCTTTGCCTTGTTTGCAGGATTTAGGTATTACATAAATATACGATAATTTCGTAACATTTTAGTTTTTTTAAAAAGAATGGGCGAAACATTTGCTCCTTTGGGTATGAATGCATTTATGACAATTTACAGCAAATACTTCGCCCTTACACTATGCGGCAAAACACCGCTATTATTGGAATTTTTCAAAAAACTAAAGTGTTACAAAGTAGCATATTATTTCCTATAACTATAACAGAGGCAAAGTCTTAATCAAGCAAAAAGCTAACATGGCAAAGTTTTTTAATTTGCCTTGACACATTTATTTTTTAGTTGTACGATTTGAAATCCTAAAACTATTGCAATGTCTGCGGTAAACCTATCGTAAGGCTTTGCATTAAAACAAATTAAGCTGCCTTTGGCAGCGACTTTATGCCGTTGCTGATGTTTAATTGCATAGACGCATTGCATGCGTCTATAAACTGTTGCATGTAATGAAAATGTTGACAAAACAGAGACGTATGCAATGCGTCTATACAAAAATATTGAAATTCCCCGGCGTTATAAATTATGAATGAAAAAAAGGCAATATTGGTACTGGAAGACGGAACGTGTTTCAATGGATGCTCATTAGGGGCTGCCGGAGAGACAATTGGGGAACTCGTCTTCAATACGAGTATGATGGGATATCAGGAAATCCTGACAGACCCATCATATGCAGGTCAGCTTGTTGCTTTAACATATCCGTTAATAGGCAATTATGGCATTAATGAAGAGGATATTGAATCATACAGACTTTTTCTGGAAGGATTTATCGTTAAAGAATGCTCTCCATTTTCCAGTAATTGGCGGTCAAAAATAGATTTATCCGAATATCTTACCAAAAATGGGATAGTTGGTATTCAAGGTATTGATACCAGGGCACTTACATGCCAGATCCGTGATTTTGGATCGCAGCAGGGCATTATTTCAACCATAGATTTTGATAGGACACGGTTGCAGGAAAAAGCAAAATCAGCGCCTGGTCTTACCGGAAGAGATTTGGTTGCAAAGGTGACCTGTGAAAAACCGTATGACTGGGTAAATAAAAAAGGCACACCTCACTTATCCCGTAAATACAAGGTTATTGTTTATGATTGTGGCGTAAAATACTCTATTTTAAGAAAATTGGCGCATGCCGGTTGTTCTGTACACGTCGTTCCTGCAAAAACCTCATTTGAAACGGTATTGGAGATGAATCCTGACGGCATTGTTCTTTCCAACGGACCTGGAGACCCTTCGGTCGTTTCATATATGATTGAGAACATTAAAGGCCTGTTAGGGAAAAGGCCAATATTTGGGATATGCCTGGGACATCAGTTGCTGGCGCTCGCATTGGGGCTGAAAACGTCCAAACTCAAGTTTGGGCATCATGGCGGAAATCAACCCGTCATGGATTTATCGACTAAAAAGGTGGAAATCACTGCCCAGAATCACTGTTTTGCCGTGGAAATACCATCGCAGGGCATGTTGCATAAAAGCACTTATGGGGATGTGGAAATTACACATCTGAACTTAAATGATAAATCCGTAGAGGGGTTGAAATGCCATTCTGTGCCTGCCTTTTCCGTGCAATACCACCCGGAAGCCTCCCCAGGGCCTCACGATGCAGATTATTTGTTTGATAGATTTTTGCAGACGATGAAAAGTTGATGCTTTGGAGAGATATGAGCAAAAAGGAAACCACAGATTTCTTGGCGCGGCCTTTGGCTGCAACCAAATTCGAAATACGAAATAAATGCTAAATTTTAATTTCAAAATGTTCAAAACCCGTTTTTTTCATTGAGATTTTGTATTTTGAAATTTGTTTCGGATTTCGTGCTTCGCATTTCGGATTTTTTATATTGTGCTTGTTATGTTCCAGCTATACCAGCTTAGGGACTAATAAGTTTGTTCGTGCCAACCAACCCTATCGATATTAAGATGCTACATTAAATTTTTCGGGGAATAGATACTTTTAGCTATATATAAAATGCCCAAACGAAATGATATTGAAAAAATCCTGATTATTGGCTCTGGCCCTATTGTCATTGGCCAGGCGTGCGAATTTGATTATTCCGGCACCCAGGCATGCCACGCCTTAAGGGAAGAGGGATATACGGTTATCCTGGTAAACAGCAACCCGGCGACGATTATGACTGACCCGGAGGTGGCGGACAAAACGTATATTGAACCCATCACAACGGAAATAATTACAAAAATCATTGAAAAGGAACGCCCGCAGGCGATACTGCCGACGCTTGGGGGGCAGACAGGGCTAAATGCCGCTGTGTCCCTTGCAGAAAAAGGTGTATTGGATAAGTTTAATGTAGAGCTTATAGGCGCAAAACTAAAAGCCATAAAAATGGCTGAAGACCGTTCGCAATTTAAGGCGGCGATGGGGCGTATTGGCGTACAAGTGCCTGAAAGTGTGTATGTCAATTCTTTAGACACTGCGCTGAAGATTATAGACGCCATCGGTTTCCCTGCCATTATCCGTGCATCTTTCACGCTTGGAGGGTCAGGAGGCAGTACGGCGTATAACATTGAAGAATATAAGGAGTATATAACTACAGGGCTGGAGACAAGCCCCATTCATGAAGTTTTAGTAGAACGTTCAGTTCTTGGGTGGAAAGAATATGAACTGGAAGTTATGCGTGACTTAAAAGATAATGTCGTCATCATATGCTCTATTGAAAATTTTGACCCAATGGGAGTCCATACGGGCGACAGTATCACTGTGGCGCCTGCGCAGACGCTTACTGACATGGAGTATCAGAAAATGCGTGATGCCGCGGTCAGAATCATCAGGGAAATAGGCGTTGAAACCGGAGGTTCAAATATTCAGTTTGCCGTCAACCCTGAAAATGGCGAGATGCTTGCGATTGAAATGAATCCAAGGGTCTCAAGGAGTTCTGCATTGGCTTCAAAAGCCACAGGATTCCCTATCGCAAAGATCGCCGCAAAACTTGCAATCGGGTATACGCTCGATGAAATCCCTAATGACATTACCCGCTACACCCCCGCCTGCTTTGAACCGGCCATAGATTATTGTGTAGTCAAAATTCCGCGGTTCAATTTTGACAAATTCCCTGATACTATCCAGGAGCTTACTATTCATATGAAATCAGTCGGTGAGGTTATGGCGATTGGCCGTACTTTTAAAGAAGCGGTAGGCAAGGCGATTCGTTCTCTCGAAACCGGGCGAAGCGGTTTTGACCCCCTCCTGCCTTCTGGAATCGATGACTGGACGGCTGAACAAAAATCGGAATATTTACAAATGAAACTGATTACGCCAACCCCCGACAGGTTATGGCATATTGCGGACGCTTTTCGTCTGGGCATGACCCTTGACGAAATTTATACCTATTCCCGTATTGACAAATGGTTTCTTTATAACATTAAACAAATAACAGACCTTGAAAATGAGATTAAACAAAGACATTTAATGGTAAAGTTAAAGGACAATGACGCATCACAAAAAAACAGGGATTTTGTTATGAATGCTGAATTGCTTGCAAAAGCAAAACAATATGGGTTTTCTGATATATTTTTAGCCAGGTTATGCGGTTCCGATGAGAAGACAATAAGGGAATACCGGTACCGGACGTCTGTGAGGCCGGTATTTAAACATGTGGATACATGTGCCGCAGAGTTTAAAGCATTTACCCCTTATTTATATTCAACGTACGAAACTTCGTGTGAAGCGGATCCCACTACAAAGAGAAAGATTATTATTTTGGGGAGCGGCCCTAATCGGATAGGACAAGGAATTGAGTTCGATTACTGTTGTGTGCATGGAGTTTACGCCTTAAAAGAGCTGGGGTATGAAACCATTATGGTGAATTGTAATCCGGAAACGGTAAGCACGGATTACGACACTTCTGACAGGCTCTACTTTGAACCTCTAACCATGGAAGATGTTCTGGAGATAATTCACAAGGAGAAACCCGAGGGCGTAATTGTTCAATTTGGAGGGCAGACTCCGCTGAAGCTCGCGGTTCCCCTGGAAAAAGAAGGGGTGAAAATTCTGGGCACTTCTCCTGAGAATATTGATGTTGCCGAAGACCGTGAACGGTTTGCGTTGCTTATGAACCGGTTAGGACTAAAGCAGCCGGAAAATGGCTGTGCAAACTCTGCGGAAGATGCGAAGATGATAGCAAAAAGGATAGGATATCCGGTTTTATTACGCCCATCGTATGTTTTGGGCGGAAGTGCAATGCGTATTGTATACGATGAACAGGGTCTGGAGCATTATATTTCCCATGCGGTGGAAGTATCGCATGAACATCCCGTTTTAATAGACAGCTTTTTGCAGGACGCAATAGAAATTGATGTTGATGCAATCAGTGACGGAGAAGAAGTATTTATCGGGGGAGTAATGGAACATATAGAGGAAGCAGGTGTTCATTCCGGAGACAGTGCCTGCTCGCTCCCACCTTATTCAGTGAATAATGAAATTATAGAAGAATTAAAGAAGGAAACACGGATAATAGCGCTTGCACTGAACGTCATAGGCCTTATTAACATTCAATATGCGGTAAAAGATAAGGTGATATATGTGCTGGAGGTGAATCCGCGCGCTTCAAGGACAATACCCTTTGTAAGCAAGGCGATAGGCGTGCCGATGGCTAAGATTGCGGCTAAAGTAATTGCAGGGGAAAAGCTTCGTGGGTTAAATATGCCCGAAAATATCACGATGAGACACACTGCCGTAAAAGAGGCGGTTTTCCCCTTTTTAAAGTTTAAAGGGGTTGATACATTGCTGGGGCCTGAAATGAAATCGACTGGAGAAGTTATGGGACTGGATAAAGATTTCGGGCGCGCATACGCAAAGGCGCAGATGTCTGCCAATTACTGCCTCCCATTAGTCGGCCCCGTTTTTATAAGTGTAAGGGATAAGGATAAGAAACCTATCGTGCAAATAGCAAAAAAGCTGCTCCAAATGGGATTTAAAATAACGGCTACAAAGGGCACTGCAGCGGCACTCTCAGAAGAAAATATTTCTGTTACGCCCGTTTTAAAAGTAATAGAAGGGCGCCCGAATATCGTTGACCATATAAAGAATAATGAAGTACAACTCGTCATAAACACGGCAGAGGGAAAGGCTGCGCAGGAGGCGTCTTTCTCCATCAGAAGAACTGCTCTTACCTATCAAATTCCTTATTTTACTACCGTTGCCGGCGCTGTAGCAGCCGTAAGAGCGATAGAGGCATTAAAAAGCGGAACCCTTGATGTAAGGTCGATCCAGGAGTATCATCAACGGTAATTATTTTTTGTGGCAGAGAAAATACCATTCCGTCCGGTTATATTTCAATGTGAAACAAACGGCCGAATCGGTCATTTTTGTTTGTTGAGGCAGTATGTATGGATTATATTTCAAATACAGAATCCGATAAAAAAAAGATGCTTGAAGATATGGGCATATCCTCCCTGGATGCACTTCTTGGTGAAATCCCCGAAGCATTAAGAAACTTTTCCCTGTCACTCCCACCCGGTTTATCAGAACCGGAGGTGCTGCATGCCATAAAAAAATTAAGCAAAAAGAATAAAACAACGGATGATTATTCTTCGTTTTTAGGCGCAGGCGCCTATGACCATTTTATTCCTTCTGTTGTTAACCATCTGGCGTCACGTAGTGAATTTTATACCTGCTACACGCCTTACCAAACGGAAGTCAGCCAGGGCACGCTTCAGGTGATGTATGAATTTCAGACCCTCATGTGCGAATTGACCGCAATGGACGTAGCAAACGCATCTATGTATGACGGCTCAACCGCATTGGCGGAGGCGGCATTGCTTTCTATACGGCATAAGGAAAAAAATAAAATTGTTTGTTCCAGTGCGATTCACCCTGAATATCGTCAGGTAATGAAAACCTATTTAAAAGGTTTTAACACAGAAATTGTTGAAATCAATTGTCCTGAAGGAACGACCGATATGCATCAATTAGAGGCATCGCTGGCAGATAATACCGCCGCCGTATTGGTACAAAGCCCGAATTTTTTTGGGTGCGTTGAAGATATGCAGGAGATTTCTGCAATAGCGCATAAACATGACGCACTTTTTGTTGCATGCGTAAATCCCATATCTATAGGCATTCTTATGCCTCCCGGAGAATACAATGCCGATATTGCCGTAGGAGAGGGGCAGGTTTTGGGGAACTATTTAAATTACGGAGGGCCTTACCTGGGATTTTTTACTGTAAAAAATGAGCTACTGAGAAAAATGCCTGGGAGGATAGCCGGAGAGACTGTTGATAAGGCCGGGAGACGGTGTATTGTGCTGACGTTGCAGCCAAGAGAACAACATATCCGGCGGGAAAAGGCGACCTCTAACATTTGTACAAATCAGGCGCTGCTTGCCCTTCGGGCATGTATTTACCTTTGTGCGCTGGGGAAAAAGGGGATCGCTGAAATTGGTAATTTGAATATTCAGAAAAGCCATTATGCATTTGAACGACTCTGTAATCTGGATATTTTTGAACCTGTTTTTCACAACCCTTTTTTTAATGAATTTGTTTTAAAGGCGAAGAACGACTTTCGCATTGCTTCAATTATCAGGCGTATGCAGGAAAAAGGCATTCATTGTGGAATAGATATTTCTCAATACTATCCGGGAATGGTGAATTGTATGCTTCTGTGTGTAACAGAGACAAAAACGAAAGAATCTATTGACCACCTGGTGAATGAATTCACAAAATGCACCTGATGTAGGCCCGCCATTGTGGTACGGTATTCTTACTATTCATGCCGCAAAAGATTATTTTGCCTTATCTTTGACCGTATAAATGATTCCCAGGGCAAAATGCGTCTTCGAGTCTTTCGGGTTGATTTCCAAAGCTTTTTTAAGCAGTTGAATTGCCTCATCAAACTGATTCTTCTTTGAATAAGCAACACCCAGATTATAGTATGCGTCAGGGTATTTAGGATTCAGTTCTATCACCCGTTTAAATGCGGCAATAGATTCATCTGTGGCATCAATAGCCGCGTAAGCGACTCCTAAATTATAAAAGCCCATGTCAAGCCTTGTGTTTCGTTTTACGGCATCTTTAAAAGCCTTTATCGCTTCATTGTATTGTGTTTTCTCATAATAATAAATTCCAAGGTTATAGAGCGCTTCTGAATACTTTGGCGATATGGCAATGGCCTTTTTTATGGTTTCAATCGCCTTGTCCGTCTGCTTCAGTTTGTAATAAATTACACTAAGATTATTATACGCCTTCACAAAATTCGCATCTGTTTCGATTGTTTTAATATACGCACCAATAGCTTCTTCGGTCATGCCCTTTTCATCATAAAGCACTCCAAGGTTATAATGCGCCTCAACAAATTCCGGATTTGCTGCAATTGCCTGTTTAAAGGCATTGATGGAAGCATCTGTAGGGTCTTCCTGTTCTTTGTTCTGGCAATAACTGATTGTTGTTAAAGCAAAAACAATAATAATTGTAATAATAGTTGTTTTCATGGCTTGTTCCTTTCTGTATGTATAATTTAATCGATTGGCACACGGTTTTCCCTTATAGGGTTGCATAGTTTTATTTCATGAGTTGCTGCGCCGACGCCTATAGATATTGGCAGTTGAATGATACGCATATCTGATGCAGTAAGGAGTTTTTCCTTATTACATGCAGAAAGAGAGAAAGAGACGAAATCACCTTTGTCAATAGGTTCATACATAGGGGGGCCGCTTTCTGTTGTAGCGGCAAGAATGCCGGAAATGCCTGGCAGAATGTATTTGCTGTCAATATCTCCCTTATATGATGCCTTTAAAAATAGTGTTCCTTCTTTAATAGCGGGCGAAAGAGCAACGCTGTATTTTGATGTAAACTTCGAGGATATCGGATTGGATAATGTCATTTTTAGTTGATCAAGGGATGGTATTGCTAATGGGACGCTATCCGTTTGTGCAAAAATTTGTTCTGGTACTCCGCCTTTTAACGCGGGCGAGACAGGTTCTTTCCTGAATGTTTTCATGATTTTATTTACAAATAAATCACCCACCAATAGTTCCTCAATGGACGCATCCTTTTTTTCCACCTTTAAAAAATGATAGTTTATACAGACTAGCGAGACGGCAAATCCAATTATTAGCAGTGAGGTAATAATCTTAGATATTAGCGGGAAGAACTTCATGACGAGATGGAACAATATGCAAAAAAGAAAAGCGGAAATACCTATTTCTAAAAGGCCGGCTTGCGGCTTGCCGGTATAGCTGAAATAAAGCATGACTAAGGATATTACCAGAAAAAAAATGCAGAAATTTGCAACCATCCGATGCCATGATTTTGTACGGGTATGAGGGTGAGGATATTTTGATGGTTCTAACAATTGGTTATTTTTTCCGGTCATTTGTTTTTCGTCCTAAAATAAATTTCCGTTCTCGCATTTCGTACTTTGGAATTTCGTATTTTCTATTTTTTGCTTGTTTGGTTCCGGTTGCATGTGTCTCTACATTAAATCTGTAATCTCACCAGTGGTCGAAACGTCATTTTCATTCCCAGTTGTGACTCTGTGTTTAAGCAATGTTTTATCATTTCAGAACAGATAAATAATACAATCTATTTCTCATTTAAACAACTACTAAAGGGTAAGGGAGTGAATTAAATAGCATTTACACCATTACTTCAAATGCTATCTATAGACCCAAAAGGGTATATCCTTTTTAGGGTATTTACTTGTTGAAATAAGTCTATAAAATGTAGGTTGTTTATGGCAATTTTTTTCCGCCTTCTGCCTTACACATACTTATGGGCGTATCCGTAGGGATGTACTCTTTTTAGGGTATTTACATAACTTCAAAATTGTATAAATTAACCGTATGAAGTGCAAAACATTAGAAAAGCGGAAAAGTAAGCGTAGTTATTTGTCATGGCTGGTAAAAGTCCGTGATTATTCAAGGACATTGCTTCATGAGACTGAAATTATAGATGTGAGCCGTAAGGGAATGAAAATCAGGACTAGGGCGAAAGCACCACAACAGGGTTTTGCTATTGTTGTTCGTATTCCGGTTGTGGACTCACATGAAGAAAGCAAGCCTGTCCTGACAATGGTGAAATGGATTCAAGAATAAAATGAAGGCACATATCTTCTCGTCCGTAAGTATATGAAGAAGGCTGATGTATGGAATTGTTCACAAGATTAATTATAGGTTTTTATGCCAGGGAAAGGACTAGATAATTATGGAAAAGAAAAAGCTTCTTATACAATTAAAATCTACTGTGGTGATAGTAATTTTGGTTTTATTTGCATGTGGAGGTGTTGTATATGCCGGATATGAAAATGGCGGAGGGGGATTTGTTCAATCGGATATTGCAAAATGTTTGTATTTTCTCATTGTGGGGATGGTACTTGTCATTGTGCGCCGGCTAAGAAAGAAAAAGTGCCACATCGGGAACAAGACGCTTTTTTAAAAACGGGGATAATTTTTTGATAATAATTTAGTTTTTAGAGAAATTCCAATAATACCGGTGTCTGCCGCATAGTGTAGGGGCGAAGCATTTGCCAGTTTGGGCATGAACGCATTTGTGCCAATTTGCAGCAAATGTTTCGCCCTTACTTTTGATAAAGAGGAGATATATGGCGCAATTACCCGTATAAACTGTATGGGTTTGCGTTGTAAACCTGAAGCTGCAAAGGCACATTATTTAAAAACCGATACTACCATGAAGATACTTATCGCTAATTATTCAGAAGATGACTTGCGCTTTCTGGAACGTATGCTGGAAAAGCACGGCGGAGAAGTCACTTCTGCTACAAATGGATTGACGGCATTTGAGACGTTGCAAAATAACAGGTTTGATTTAATAATTTGTGATATTCTTATGCCACATATGGATGGTTTTCAATTCTGCCGGAAATGTAAAACAAATAAATATTTGAGAAATATCCCTTTTATCTTTTACACTACGGCATTTACCGGGAGAAGGGCCAGGGAATATGCCATGAGTTTAGGGGCGGATAGATTATTAGTGAAACCGATGCCTGCTGATATTTTTATTGATGCCGTGATGAGCACATTGAACGGGTATAAAAAATATCTTCCACACCCTATCAGTGCATTTTCCGGAAAAGATGAAACGGAATTTTGCCGGAATTATAACGAATATTTAATCAGGAAACTTGAAAGGCAGTTGTTAGATTCTGAGGGTGAAAACATCGGACTAGAGGAAAATGAGCTAAAATTTGCAAATTTAGCGTCCGTGATAAATGATGGAATTGTTGTATTAAATGAGAACGGGCATGTTACGCATTGGAATCCTGCTGCCGAAAAAATATTTGGATATTCGGAAGAAGAAATGAAAGGGAAAAATATCCTCAACGTTATCGGCGGCGCAGAACACACAGAACCAGAGATGCGTTTTTTTAACAATATTAAAGCGGGGTGCATTATTAATGAAACAATTGAGATTACAGGCGTTAAAAAAAACAAGAGTGAATTCCCTCTGGAGGCTTCATTTTCAACACTACAAATAGGGAGACAAATACATATCATTGCTATTTTTCGCGATATTAGTGAACGGAGAAAAAAAGACGATGAGAAAAGAAAAAAACAGGCCATCCTGCAATTAATTAACGAAGTGTTTGATACTGCGCATGATTTGTTGACCGTTGACAGTACTATGAGATTATATCTTAAAAAAATGTGCAGATATTTAGGATGGCCCGTCGGTCATATTTGTAAGGTAATATATACGGTAAATGGTGCAATAAGGCTGGAATCTACAAGGCTATGGTATTTTGAAAACACCAAAGAGTTCAGTCTGTTGAGAAAGATAGGTGAGAATACTATTTTAAAACCAGGAGAAGATTTGCCGGGGAAGGTCTTTAGCAGCAGGAAAATGGAATGGATTCCGGATGTTACCAAAGATAGTAATTGTATCAGAGCGCAACACGCCATTGTAAAAAGTGCTGCTATTGGAGTACGGGGAGCATTTGCGTTTCCCATAAAAGAAGGTGATAAGATACTGTATATATTTGAGTTTTTCTCACGAAAAGAAGAAAAACCACAGGCAATATTCTTTGAAGTAGTGGATAATCTTGCCCTACAGCTCGGGCGTTTGATTGAGCGGAAAAGAGCGGACGAAAGGATTCGCAAATTGTCACAGGTAGTAGAACAAAGTCCGGCATCAATTCTTATTACCGACAAGGAGGGGATTATTGAATACGTTAACCCAAAGCTTGCCGAACTAACAGGATATACCGGGGATGAAATTATTGGGCGAACCCCGCGGATGTTAAAATCGGGGAAAACATCAAATGAAACATACAGGAATTTATGGAATACCATTATTTCGGGTAAGGAATGGCAAGGCGAGCTGTTGAATAAAAAGAAGACGGGAGAATTGTACTGGGAACACGTGCATATTTCCCCCATAAGAAATCACAAGGGTCATGTGACCAATTATCTTGCGATTAAAGAAGATATTACAGAACATAAGAAATTCGAGACCCAACTTTTGAACATGGCAACCCGGGATCCCCTGACAAATCTCTTTAATCGCAGGCGTTTTCAGGAGGAATTGCAGTATTGGATTGCCCAGACCTTACGGTATGGGGCAACCGGGGCGCTCCTGTTTCTCGATCTTGATAATTTTAAATACGTAAACGATACCCTCGGACACCAGGCTGGAGACGAACTTCTTATTCGCCTGGCAGAAATGCTTCGTTCCCGTTTACGTGATACCGATATTTTTGCCAGATTTGGCGGAGATGAATTCGCCATACTATTGCCTTATACTGACAGGGAGAAAGCCGGATTAATTGCAAACGAAATTCTTGAATTGACCAGAGAACATACCTTTGAGCATTCTAAAGTGACGTTTAGCATTGGCATTGTGATATTCCCCGAACATGGACGTGATGCTGAAACATTGCTTGTTAATGCTGATTTAGCAATGTATCGTGCAAAAGAGAGCGGGCGTAACCGGTTTTGCGTGTTTTCCCAGGAACAAAAAACACATATTGAAGCCCAAATAAACTGGGAAAAGAGGATCAGGAATGCATTGGACAATGACCGTTTTGTATTACATTTACAACCCGTGATTGATCTGTCAAATAAAAATATTATCGGATATGAGGCATTACTACGCATGCTTGGCGAGAAAGATGAATTGATATTCCCCGCAGAATTTCTTAGTATTGCAGAACGTTTTGGACTTATCCGTGATATCGACCGCTGGGTCGTTTGTAGCGCTATCCGTCTTGCTGCGGAGCAGCAATTTTCTGACAGAGGTATATTCCTTGATATTAATCTTTCCGGCAAGGCATTTGCCGATACCGAATTGTTAGGGATCATAAAGCATCAGTTTAATACCAGTGGCACTAAGCCGGGAAGTATTGTTTTTGAGATGACCGAAACAGCTATGATGGAAAATATGATTGCAGCGCAGGACTTTCTTGCAGCGCTTAAGCATATGGATTGTCGCTTTTCTCTTGATGATTTTGGCAGTGGATTTTCTTCTTTCAATTATCTCAGGCATTTAACGGTTGATTATTTAAAGATTGACGGCAGCTTTATTAATGACTTGCCAAACAATCCGGTAGATCAGCACATGGTAAAGGCAATAGTTGAGTTGGCGCATGGTTTAAAAAAAAGAACTGTTGCGGAATTTGCAGACTCCGGGGATACACTGCAATTGCTGCGTAAATTAGGGGTAAATTACGCACAGGGAAATTACATCGGTAAACCACGGTCAGTTAGTGAAGTATTTAATTAGCGCCACAGTCTACAGTCTACAGTCTACAATTTGCCGATTGCTGACTGTAGATTGCCGACTGCCGATATTGGCCTCCGTGTAAAAAATATCAAAAACAACCTGGCGCTTATGGGATTCCGGACATTTGCCTGTTTTCTCAAAAGATTAAAATCATTACAACAACTTCTCTGCAATCTGAATTGCGTTGAGGGCGGCGCCCTTGCGAATATTATCACTTACAATCCACATATCGATGCCATTGTCAATGGATATGTCTTCGCGAATACGCCCCACAAAGACTTCATCCCTTCCTGCCGTTTCTGAGGCTAATGGATAGAGCTGATTGGCAGGGTCGTCGATTACCTTAACCCCAGGCGCCGTGGAAAGGAGTCTTTTCACCTCCGCTGCCGTTATTTTTTTCACCGTTTCTATATTTACCGACTCGCTATGGCCGCGAATAACCGGCACCCGCACCGTTGTCGCAGTTACCCGAATCGAATGGTCTCCCATGATCTTCTGGGTCTCATTCACCATCTTCATTTCTTCCGAAGTATAGCCATTGGGTAAAAATGCTTTGCTCTGGGGAATTTGAGGAAGCACGTTAAATGCTATTTGATGAGGAAATAATTTTCGCTGAAAACCCTCTTTGCCTTCTAAAATACTCATTGCCTCCTTTTTAAGCTCATCAATCGCCTTCAGGCCCGCGCCTGATACCGCCTGATAGGTAGAGACCACCACTCTTTTGATTTTTACGGCGTCATGGATAGGTTTTAACGCAACCACCATTTGAATTGTTGAACAATTGGGATTCGCAATTATACCATGATGTTTCGGAATATCGTATGGGTTTACTTCCGGCACTACCAGAGGGACGTCATCATCCATTCGAAACGCGCTGGAATTATCCACACAGACAGCGCCGCTTTCAATGGCATAAGGCGCATATTCCTTGCTGATATCCGCGCCGGCGCTGAAAAGGGCAATCTTAATGCCTTTAAATGAATTTTTTGTTAATTCCTGCACGATGTAATCTTTTCCGCAAAACAGTATTTTTTTTCCCGCCGAGCGCCCTGACGCCAACAATCTCAGTTCATTCAACGGAAATTTCCTGCTTTCCAGAATGTTTAAAAATTCCTTGCCAACTGCGCCTGTAGCCCCGACTATTGCAATGTTAACAGACATTTTTGCTTCTAACTCCTTTCCCGGTTCCTGCAAACGGCCATTTCCCGTTTGATAAAATGTAAAACACGCGCCCTATTTTATTCTTATAAGAATGTCATCGCAAATACCTTTTTCCCGTCTCACCTGTTCTATTTGCGATAAATACCTTTGTGCGTCCGTATAATATCCTGCCGTTGGCTTCAGGCCCGGCAGCAATTGAAGCCAATACCGATTTTCTAAAACCATAAACAATTCCCTGATGTATTTGCTGAATATCGAAGCAAGGGCAGCCGCAAGGCTTACGGTTTCCCCTTTTTCCGCAAAAGATATTTTTATACTCCGTTTTTTCCCGCTTATTACATATGAAGAAACTTCACTGCTTTCTCCCAAAATCTTTATCTCTTTTCCCGGAAAATATTTTTGCAGTAAATGTGAATACGTATTTCGTCCGCCCTGTTTATCGATGAGCAATTCTACATTGCCATTGCTTTCTTTCAGCAACTTTGCCACATGTTTGATACTATTATTGAATAAAACAGTAGATTTGTTCCCGCATGACCGCACTTGTTCATTGAACTCGCGAACGGCAACAACACAGCTTGCCGCATGAGAAAATCTGATACCGTGTTTTGCAAGGCTGTGCTGCAGCAAATCAATATAATTTACAAAAACAGCCTCGCTTGTGGCGAAAGGCAATGCATAATCTTTTTGAGTGTACCAGGGATAACCATCTATTACTTCCCTGTCGAAACATGATAAGGAATTCAATAACTGATAAAAAGAGGCAATTTTAACACCCTTTACCCCCAAAAATGACAGAACCGCATCTTCCAACGGTTTAACGCCGTTTCGTGTGCTGTACAGTTTTTTGCTGTCACATACCGCCAGCCGTTGTTTTCTGCCATGAAGTCCATCAGAAATAGCATCTTTTAACAAATCCCATAATGAACAATTAGCTTTGTCGTCAGGTACGTCAAGTGCCACAACACTGATTACCAAGGGGCCAAGCACTGGTCCGTATCCCGCTTCATCAATACCGGCAATTATTGTCATTTAAAAAACCCTCAATTTTTGCAGTATTATATAGCTTCACAAACGAAAGTCAAAAAGGAAACAAATACTCTAGTTGTTTTCAATGTAACTTCTGAATAAGTTGAGGTTTTTATGATATTCTACCTTAGCTCTTTTTTTAGTTTTTCAATGGCTGTTCGCATAGCTTTGCCGGCCAATTCAATCTCATCTTCGTAAGCGGCGCTTTCATTTACATCAATAGTCCAAAGAATGTTACCATTCTTTGTATCAATGCACTCGGCCACAAAAGAAACCGTACCCCGCTCATAGATTAAGGAGCTTGATAGTTTAAATTCTAAAATTTTTCCGATGACCACCGAGTCCACGTCCAGCAGTTTTCCCAAACGATCATAATCTCTGCGCTCTACAAGTTCTTTTTCATTGGCCTTCGATTTGTTGATAATTTTGGCAATGTCTGTACGGGAGCGAACCTCGTATATGCCCAACCCTGAAAGTTCCCGTGACATTATAGAGGCAAGCATCTCACCTGCATTTGCAGTGCTGATCGTTTTTACCAATGTGCCTGTTACTCCCTTTTTTGGCAGTAATTGGTCGTTAAAATGCATAACGGCAATGGTTTTTATACTGCGGGAAGCATCATTGCTATCGACAATAATATTTGTTTTAGAAATTGTTTTGCAGCCAAAACACAGAAGACAAATGATAAAGGCAATAATTACGGTCGATTTGTTCACAAAACCTCCTCATATGAATCGATTTGATTAAAAAATAAAAAGGACTTTTGCCGATAATAAAATATACAATGTTTACAATGAACACGGCAATACCTATTTAGATGGACGGAAGTCACGATACATTTGCCGGATCACGTTACAAACCCGCCGGGATTTTCGGGCAATAAACCCGGCCAACTAAAGCATCTCCTAAGAGTTGATGGATGTTACATCTCATTCTTGTTATGGTTTAGAGGAAGGGGCGGAACCATTCCCTTTATTATATTGACAACCTCCGGTTTATTTATAGAATTAATTTTCGTCGGCGGTACAATAGTATTTTGGGAAATGAGTATAATTTATAGAGAAAATAGGAGAGTGATATATAATGAAGCAAAAAAATAATGTATTAATGTATATTGTTTTTGGTATTACTTTTTTGATTGGCATTATATTTTTTGTCGTTCCACCGATGGTGAAAAAACCTAGTTTTACCAAAGAAATTCCTGATAGCACATTGGGGTTTACAAAACGGGATGATTTTCACATGGAAAAGTATTCTCCTCGCCATGACCTTACTTTGCAGGACCTGAAAAAAGGATTTGACAAAAGGATATACTTTGGCATATCGGGTATAATCATATTGCTGGGCGTTTCTCTGTATTCCACGTATCTTATTAAAAAGAAAAACAAAAAACAGTGATTATACTGTAAGGGTTCATAAATAGAGATTTCTAAATTAGATTTAAACTTTTGTTGATATAAATAGTTATAACATTTCTAAAATCACATTTTGTGAACCCCTTGAATATGTCATACTTTTCCATGGTTTTCCTGTTACGGTCAATGGTTAACAGGAGAACATAATAAATTTCAAGTAGGGTTCATTTACATAAATGCCATCAACAGGAAAATCAAGTCCTTGCGATGAAACATTAATGACTTTAAATAACTTCTTAGTATGGGACTTAATTTTTGGCAACGACTGAAATAGCCTCGATAGAGTCATTTTGGCAATATTTGTTGAAAATACAAGGATTCCGTTTTCTCTAAGAATGTTGAGTCCCAAACCAACCAATTCAGGAAAATCTTTTTCCACAGTAAATGTCCTCGACTTGCTTGTAGAGAAGCTGGGCGGGTCTAGAATTATCACATCAAATTCTTTCCCCCTTTTTTGGAATATTTTAAAATATTCCCACACGTCACCGGCAATAAAATCATGATTATTGACATCAATTTGATTCAATACGTAATTATTTTTGCTCCACGCTATTGCCTTTCCGGATAGATCGATATTTGTTGTTTTTGCTGCACCTCCTGCGCATGCGTAAACGGAAAATGACGATGTATAACAAAAACAGTTCAAAATCTCTTTGCCGCGAGCAAAAGATTGCACCTTTTTCCTGTTATCCCGCTGGTCTAAATATAGCCCGGTTCCGCCTCCATCATTAAAAGAAGTGCAAAACTGTATTCCATTTTCAATGACAACATAATTATCTGGGATTTCTTTCCCCGATATTAAGCGGGTGACAACGTCTCTTCCCTTTAATCTTTCCTTTTCTATTATACATTCGGGAGATATTAGTTTTTGTACCGCTTCATAAATTTCCTTTTTTGTGCGGTCTTCGTGTGTTTTAAAATATTGCACAAGGACAGTGTTGTCATAGATATCAATCGTTGCCTCCGGCAGATTGTCGCCATAAGAATTTAGTAAACGATACACATTGGTATGAGCGTTATCTATGTAACCTTTTCTGAAAGACAATGCCTTTTCTATTGTTTTATATATGTATGTTATTGTCATTTTTTAAAAAGAAATATTGAAAAAATAAAAATGCTTACTTCCAAACTCCGGCTTGGGGTGCATTCCCGATTTTTTGTAATTATCTGCACAATGTAACACAAGCATCCTGGCTCGAAAATAAGACTATAAAAAATAGTTTAAGTACAAATACTACAACATGATATGGCTATAAACCCATTTTTCTCGTTTCTGGGTGTTGCTAATACAACATGATGACTGAGACTTATTTTGTCATTACAAGGGTATCAGCTTGTCATTACGAGGCATCAGCTTGTCATTGCGAGGGTCTTTTTCCGAAGCAATCTCATAAACCGTCATAGACCCCTGCATTCATTCCATTAATTAATTCTGTTTTTTTAGCCCTTGAGCCACCCTTAATTTGTTTCTCCCGCGATATGGCGTTTCTTACGTCACGAAATATCTCGTAGTATATTGATTGCTTCAGAAAAGACCCTCGCAATGACGAGCTGAAAAAGACCCTCGCGATTACAAGCTGATACCTTTTGGATGGCCATTATACATTTGAATCGGTACAGAAACAGAAATGCCAGATGTTTCCAACTCGGAAGTAAGACTACAAAAAATAGTTTAGGCACAGATACTACCACACGATATGGTTATAAAACCATTTTCATCGTTTCTGGGTGTTGCGAATGAAACATGATGACTGCTTGTGATATTTAATACACAAGCTGCCTGTCTATACGGGTGGCACAGGCATTTTGCCTGTGCAGAATACAGGCAGGAATGCCCGTACCACCCTTGCAATAAATTTTATTATTCATCTTCCGAAAACCTTGTTTTTTGACTATATTTACAAAAAATCGGGAATGCACCCCCGGCTTGGGAACGTAATTGCATTGGAAGTTTTCGCTTCCATTTAGCAAGTAAGCGAAGCTTCGTGTAGGGAGCATTTTCCTTGTAAATAGCATCTCCTCAATAAAGGGAATATTTGAAGTCATGATGTCCGCTTTCTGCTCCGTTGTAAAAAAGAATTATTCTTTTGTACGTGGTATTGATCTAACACTGTTATTCAGCAGGTGCGGTTTTTTGCTATCCGCTGCAAGAGCATGGTTAGGAGCCGGAATCTGCCGATACAACTGTCCCAATTTCAGCTAGCCCGTCTTTCATTCATTGTTGCGCATACCACAAATCATATGCTTGCTGCATGCGCAACCAAAGCCCATGGCTGTTGCCGGCAAACTTTCCGATACTAAGCGTCATCTCCGTTGTAATGGGATGAGTGCAGGATAGGACACGGTGCAACTGTTGTCTGGAAATACCTGATTTTCGTGCGGCTTCGCTTATAGAAATTCCAAGCGCTGAAAGCACATCTTCACACAGAATTTCACCGGGATGAATCGGTGGGCGATTTAAAGGACGTTTAGTGTAATATTCTATCATGATTTATCTCAATGATATTGTTCAAAATCGACCCGTATTGATCAGAGGATAAAGTCCGTCGAGAGAAATCGTGATTTCCGCTCCGTGACAATGGTCTTTAGGATTTGCCTGTTTGCTTCGGTCTCTTTCGCTGCTACAAGCGTCCGAATGGTAAAGACCCTCAGCGCATCCGAAACGGATAGCGTTCCTTCTGCGGAATCCTTCCTGCCTGTGAAGGGAAATGTGTCAGGGCCACGCTGACACTGACTGTTTATGTTTACCCGGCATACTTGATTCACCATAGTGTCTATGATTTCGCCAATAAGATTCGTATTGCTCCCGAATAGGCTGACTTGCTGACCGTAGTCTGATTGAATTACGTAGTTCATTGGCTCTTCGATGTTGCTGAACGTAGCAATCGGTACAACCGGGCCGAACTGCTCCTCGGAAAACAATCTCATGCCAGGGCCTACGGGGAATACAACGGCTGGAACAATGAAGGTCTGCCTTACGACGCCGCCATCCTTATTGACTACTCGTGCTCCTTTGCTGCAAGCGTCCTCTATCAGTTCCGTGAGGTAGGTCGTTTTGTTGGGTTCAGGCAGCGGCGTGATCTGAACGCCTTCATCCCACGGCATTCCACTCTTGAGCCTATCAACAGCGTCGCTGAACTTCGTTATGAACGCATCGGCAATCTCTTTATGAACGAAGAGCATCTTGAGGGCTGTGCAACGTTGACCATTGAAGGAGAGAGATCCCAATACACATTCTTTCACAGCGAGGTCCAGGTCAGCGTCCTTCAAGACAATTCCGGCGTTCTTGGCCTCAAGACCGAGCACGCAGCGCAGGCGATGCGGTTTTGGATGTTGCTGTTTGAGAATATCGGCAACCCGGCTGCTCCCAATGAAGGCGAGCACATCGACTTTGCCGGATTTCATAATGGGGCCAATAACTCTCTGCCCTTTACCATAGACGGTATTAACCACGCCTTTGGGGAAGGAATCCCGGAATGCCTCAAGAAGTGGGTGATGGAGTAAGACGCCTAGTTTCGGCGGTTTGAAAATAACCACATTGCCCATGATGAGGGCAGGTATCAGGGTTGTGAATGTTTCATTGAGCGGGTAGTTGAAAGGCCCCATGCAAAGCACCACGCCAAGTGGCACACGGCGGATCTGGCCGATCACTCCCTGCTCAATAACAAACCGCGATGAAACACGATCCAGGTCTTTCAGCGCATCAATGGTGTCCGTTATGTAGTCAACCGTCCTATCGAATTCCTTCTGCGCATCAGGAAGTGTCTTTCCAATCTCCCACATCAGAAGTTTGACAACATCAGCTCTTCGCTCCTTCATCCGTCCGGTAAACCCCTTCACATGCGTGATCCGTTCCGCAATCGACATGGTTGGCCATGTACCCCGCCCGTGATCATACGCCTGGCAGGCGGCCTCAAGGGTCTCGATTGCTTGTTGCTCCGTGAGCAAAGGATAGCTGCCGATACGTCTCTGCTGAATGGTACCGTTGTGCATATCGCAGATCGGGGACAGCACATCTTGCCGTGGTCCTGTCCAGTTCTTGATTGTACCATTGCAGAGGTATTCTCGCTGATCCATTGGTTTTGAAATGCGATACTGCTCCGGCAGAGCGTGATCCGCGCGAAGCACTGGGGTGAACGCCATATCTTTCATGTCAATTCTCCTTCTCTATACCCCAAACGGGTTAAAAATTAACTTTTATTTTTGGCATAATTCCGGCTGTAAAGCTTTGTGGATGTGAAATTTAAGTCTTTTGTAAAAAGTTAAAATCTCAACCGTTTAGAGTATATATGACTAACGTTTTGGGTAAGTTGTGCCGTCTTTTGGCGTCAACTTGCCCCAGTTGTTAGTAGCCATGCATTTGCTCTTAAACATCGAACATATACCATCTACAAAAATACGCTACCGTTACATTCGAACTGTCATCGCGACTATAGGTTGTTTTGCGATGAATCCCCATCATTCCGAGTCAGTTTTTGATACACACCAAGACCGACCACCACCGAAACCGCAGCGATTAACAAAAATGTTGGATAAATCAAACTACTAATTTCTTTTTTCCCGGCATCAAAAATGAACACCAGGGCTTCCAGACTTACAGCGATGGCAATGATGGCGAGAAACTTTAATAAGCTCTCTCTCTGTTTTGTGGGCGATTTCGCGCCACCACTGTTAAAGACCTCTTCCTCCGCCAAAAACTTGGAAACATCAAAGACTGCCATTCCAATCACAATCAAACCAATTGCATCAAGAAGAGCTTTCTCAAGAAGGGTTTTTTCGTGTACTGAGACCCAAATGCCCCATAAGGCAACCACCATCATTGCGAAACTTATAAGCCCTAGGCTTAAACTAATTAGGCCATAAACAACTCGCCCCATTCGGTCGGATATATCTTTTATTCCACTCATATTAACCCCGATGTACAGATTGATTTATTGCCAATACTTGCTGCTGATGTCTCGTATAAGCAACCACCGCCTGTACGTAATGCTTGCAAGAAAGGCTTGAAGCGGCAGCCTCAATAAATATTAAATCGCATATAGTATTGGTGGTTAGCTTAATGCGCTTGTTAGACCTTTTTATTAATCATACGCTCGTACTCATCGTGAGTACCTATCCAAACCCAAATATAATCTTTACCATTTTCAACAGAAAGTGTCCTATGATTCATTCCGACTCTGGCTGACCAAAGCACTCCAACTTTTTTAAAATGAAGAGATGGATGCGAATGGTTCTTTTTGAGAAGCTCAAAATTCTTCTTAGCTCTCTTTTGAACAAGTGGTGGAAGATTCTCAAAATATTTTCAGGATCGATTTGTTGTCCGATGCATTTATAGTTCTTTAAGCTTTCCCTTCGATTTTTCTTCAAAGGCTTCCTTGATCAGGAAATCCAGCGTTCCTGCTTCTGAATCCGCTAAAATCTGATTATCCCATTTTTCCCAGTCTTTTTCCAAAAACCACTGCCTCAATTGGACATAATCATTCTCTGTAAGGGTTTCTATCGCTTCTTTGATTTTGCTTACAGTTGACATTCTGTTCTTCCCTCAAATTCAAGGTTATTGTTTTTATTAGTATAGCACGTCACATGAATAATAGAAGTATTGTTTTTTGGGGTAACGTTCATATTAACCGACTAGCAAAAGCAGAGAGAAGCGATGTTTTTGCTAGTCAGGGTTGAACACGTTGTTAGGCCGGTGTCGCAAGCTTAAGCCCGACGATACCGGCAATAATCAGAGCAATGCTGATGAGCCGGGCAGTATTCGTAGATTCTCCAAACAGTACGATGCCTAGCGCAACGGTTCCGACGGTTCCAACTCCTACCCAAATGGCGTAAGCGGTGCCAATCGGAAGCGACTTCAAGGCAATGCCCAGTAACCAAAGACTGCTAATCATCGCCAAGACTGTCCAGACCGTAGGCCAAAATCGGGTGAACCCCTCGGTGTACTTCAACCCGATCGCCCAGCCAGTCTCAAACAGTCCCGCAATAACAAGAATGATCCACGCCATATATTTGCCTTCACAAATACTGAGGTCGTCCCCTATGTATATTGGAGCGGTGAGGTCGTCCTCACTTCCTTTCAACGGAACCGGATAGGTCACGGGCATTGCTGCCCGATTCCCTCCTAAGAACTGTACGTGATAGTTTCCCATCATACAGCTCAAGCATTTCAATAAGCTGCCCTTGTGGGACAACCCGACTGTTTTACCTCGATTTTGAGGTCACTCTTTTAACAGCCAGGAGCTTGGCGTGGAAAGAGTGGGTAAGTAGCCATTGCAATGCTTTCACCTTGCCTGGTCTTCCTTCCTTTACAGCCTTTGCGATACGCATTTGCAGTCTTCTGACGTGACGCCTTGCAGCATCCCAATTTATGGTATGCCACGTTATTGCATCATCGGGAAGAGCACCAGGATTGATTCCCGTCATTTGCGTTCCTGCCTCCGAATATTCTTTCAATTTTCCCGCAATGAAACACCTGTTGGAAGTAGGCATTCCTTTCAGAATCGAAAAGTTTGATTCCCGACCTTTTAGAGTCAAGTCATGTTTCATACCCTATTCACGCCATTATAGAATGACATTTGCTTTTTCCAACTTCTCAGTACTGCCCTTTCATCAGCCTGCCTTGCGGTTGACCTGCCATGGTGTTGTATATGGCGAAATGACAGTATTCCCCCGTTCTGCATAATTGACCATTGGATAACTTAGGTGATACCTGAATACCGGCAGTTCTACGATTTCGTGCAGGTACGTTAGCGACTTGTTTCCTTACTGCACACACAAGCACTGGGAAGTGTGTCCTTGACCTGTTAATTCCGGTAGGTCTGTAACTCGTTTGCGGTGCGTCAACGGTATTTCGATTAATCTCACCCTATTATCCAAACCCAAGCCCTTAACCGGCGCGGCTTTATGCGTCCGGTTGAAGATTTTGTTATCTCTCATTCGCTAAATTACGCCACCAATTAATCAAGGTCTCACGTGTGATGTAGTGAAAACAATGTAGATTTACTGGCATATCCTCAGGCAACCACGTACCGCCGCGTGAATGTGATGCGAGGCCAGTTAGTGGGACCTCAGATGGCTTTGACTTACGATCGAAATAGAAAGGTGGATCGTACATTGGAGCTGGGAACGGTAAACCACCGTGCAGTGAGCGAGATCGGTAATTGTAAACTTTGCTGAGAGTATGCTTGAGGTTGGTCTTCGACCATTTCACGCGCAGCCATTCTTGATCCGGCCGATCAGTTGGCTCGTTCGGTCCGAAATTTAGGGTGAAGTCCAGAAATTTCTTTGTGGCACCCAAAGAAGGCGCAATCAGTTTGGCAATCTTCTCGACCAATTGATGGCCGCCCGCTTCATCAAGAATGGTTGCCACGTCTGGCTTCGCATCTTTCAGGCGTTCGGCTGGAGATCTATCCGACAGATAGATGTCGTTTGCCGCAGTTTCAAGAGCAGATACGAACAGCAACCAAGCAAGATGAGGCTCCGATTCAGCAGCCCAAAGAGCATCCTGATATGCAATGCAGGACCGGATGAGATTGACATACCTCTCCGGTGATATCTTGGGAATTGACTTCAGCATGTTAAGATTATCGAGTGAATGGGTGCCAGTGATGGAAGGAAGAACATAGCGCCCAGGTCGTACACGAAGGAATGGCGCTGGTTTGTAATCCCATGCGCAGGGCCGTCCCATTGGATCCTTGCCGGGTTCAAATCGCCGCGATTCGCCGCCCGCCATAATTCGAGCACCGATGCACAGTGATGATAGTGCCGCAAGTTCATCAACCATCGTCCCACCGTGATAAAACGTCTCGTCCTTTTTTGACATGTCCGGTCGATATTCAGGAAGATGATCAACCAAACGTAGAATGATTGGTGCAGTTACGATTCCCGGCGTATCAGGTATTGGCACTGTATTGAGAAAGCTATAGGGGCCTAAGCCCGACGTGAATTCACCAGTGATGTGAGCGTCCGAATGGAACTGATACTCGTAAACCCCGTTGGCGGGCTCGTCGTTGAGGGCGTTTAGCCAATTGAGCTGAGAAAGAAGCGCACGCAAGCGAGCAGCGTCTTGAGTGTCTCCTGTTTGAGCGTTGGCATTCATGTCGTAACTCCAAATATTGGATAACCATTGATTATCACAATCAATTGCCCTGATAACTAGGGAAAAGTACTATTATCAGGTAAAATTATTGTGTTGTATTTTAAAAATTACCTTATAACCTAAATCCTGCAAACGATTTTCGCAATGCGAAAATCAGTATTTTCCACTACCAAGATTGGCAAAAAGCGATAACAGATATCCGTTTTTTAGCAATTGTGGTAGCGCTATTGTACTACTTTAAACA
>NZ_CAADGZ010000047.1:0-24690 GCF_900696675.1 uncultured Candidatus Kuenenia sp.
TGGCACAAGGACGTCAAAAACCGCAACAAAGGATTTTACCGATTCTAATGGGAGTTGGTACCATGTTGTTGGTACCTACAACATGACTACGGGAGAACAGAAGTTATATGTGGACGGGCAGTTGGTAGATACACAAACGCATCCAACCGGGAATGTGATAGTGCCATTAACGAATCGGGATTATATGGCCATAGGAACAAGATATACCGACTGGGGATTTTTCAGTGGAAGCATAGATGAAGTCCGCATCTATAATCAGGCATTAAATGCAGAAGAAGTATTGTCATTATTTAAATAACGACACATTGTCCGACACGATTCCGCCGGAGGCGGATGTGACGAATTAGGATTAACCCTGACAGGGTTTCAAACTCTGTCAGGGTTGTTTTTTTCATTTTCAATCGGTAAAGATGTGTTTGAAACCATTTCCAAGTTATTCCCGGTGGGTTGCAATAATGAGCGGGGATGCTCCTGATACATTTTGTCATTTTTCCGCTAATAGAAGGCGGGATTGGAAGCATAAAACGTTTGGTTCAGGTTACAAACCTGAACCCACGAATGTAGTTTCCGTCACCATTACGTTCCCGAACTGCAAGTTTGAGAGAGGTGCATCTCCAGTCCTTTGTAAATGCTAAATATTTACAGAAAATCAATAATCACGCAAATCTTGCGTTAAAAATGGTGAAAGGAAACCTATTCATTGGAGTTTAAGTATTTATCGGCCTTGCTTATGGTTAATTGTAAGGCAAAAGAATTGTTCAACAGTAAGCCATACAGTCCGTGACCATGAGGTTGACAATTCTCTGATATTTTCTCTTACTAAAGGTTTTGTTATACATCATCCGTATCATCCTGAACATTCGAAAAGGAATGAAGATATTTTCCCCGGGCTTGCCATTACCAAACTGCATCAATTCATATCGAAGAAATCTGTAGTCACGCAAATCATGCGTTAAAAATAATAAGCAAAATTTGTTGTTACACAAATTCCTGCTTAGTAAACCTAAGTAATAATATTGTTATTACTTAGCATTGTGGAGATGGAATATTCTCCAATAACCAGTCATATCAGCATATCATTCACTTCCTGGTATTGCATAAAATCACGCAAATTCTGCATAAGAATATTTTCCTGAAACCATTTCACTTAAGCTTGTCTTGTCTATGTGTCGTATAATCCTCCACTATTCTACCGGACGTGCTCTCTATAAAGCATACAGTAGTTTTTACAGGATATCGGCAGGAGTTCTGGCAAAATAGCGGAGAAGCATTATTTTTATTTTAAATTTGTATTTATATTTTCTCGCTTTAAACACTTAGCAATGAAATCGAAATATCCGTTACGGATTTTTTGGTCTTTGGTTTGCATAGAGTAAAACATCATGCACCTGCGCAAGACAATTCTGATTTAATGACAGAAAGGGAGTGACTATTGTGAAAACTGTAATACTTGCCGGAGGTTTTGGCACGCGCATATCGGAAGAGAGTACAATACGTCCGAAGCCAATGGTGGAAATCGGCGGAAAGCCTATTCTCTGGCATATTATGAAAATCTATTCTGCATATGGACTGAATGATTTCATTATCTGCCTTGGTTACAAGGGACATGTTATCAAGGAATATTTTTCAAATTATTTTTTGTATATGTCTGATGTTACATATGACCTGAAAAATAACAGAATTGAGGTTCATAATAATGGCGTGGAACCGTGGAAGGTTACGTTGGTTGATACAGGTGAAAAAACAATGACCGGAGGCAGAATAAAAAGGATCAAAGACTATGTGGGCAAAGAAACATTCTGTCTGACCTATGGTGACGGAGTTTCGGACATAAATATCAGAGATCTGATAGAGTTTCACAGAAATCAGAATACCCTCTCAACTCTTACTGCTGTGCAGCCTCCAGGCAGATTTGGGGTTATAAAAATAAATGAAGAAGAGTCCAGGATTTCGAGTTTTAAAGAAAAGCCGGATGGTGACGGCGCATGGATAAACGCGGGTTTCTTTGTAATGGAGCCTGGTGTTATTGATTATATATCCGACGATTCAACAGTTTGGGAACAGGACCCCATGCAGAATCTTGCCCGTGACGGTGCTATTTCTGCATACAGGTATAGCGGTTTTTGGCATGCGATGGATAATCTGCGTGATAAGTATGAGCTTGAGGAATTATGGAAATCGGGTAAAGCGCCCTGGAAGGTATGGTAAGGGATGAATATATCAGGAACTTATAATAAAACTATTATGGAAAATTCTCTGGACGTTATTAATAAAGATCTGGAATTAATCTGTTACAACTTAAATAAAGAATTTGAACATTTATCAGGGAAAAAAGTCTTAATAACCGGAGGAGCCGGCTTTCTTGGTTATTACCTGGTACAGGCTCTTTTACATTGGAATACAAAGGTGGATAAAACCAGGCATATTAAGGTAACGGTATATGATAATTTTATCCGTGGTGTACCTCACTGGCTGACGACTATAGAGAAAAACAAGAAAAATATAAAATTAATCAGGCATGATATTACACATCCACTCCCGGTTGATATGGATGATTTTCACTTTGTCATTCACGCTGCGTCTATTGCATCACCTTCTTTTTACAGAAAGTATCCAATAGAAACTATGGATGCTAATGTAAATGGGTTGCGTAATTTACTGGATTACTGTCTCAGGCAAAAAGAAAAGAATAAACCGGTAGAGGGTTTTTTGTTTTTTTCGAGCAGTGAAATATACGGGGATCCGACACCTGAAAATATCCCTACACCTGAAACATATTTTGGCCATGTATCATGCACTGGCCCCCGGGCATGTTACGATGAATCAAAACGATACGGAGAAACACTCTGTGTCAATTATGCCATAAAATACAATCTCCCCATAAAAATTGCCAGACCGTTTAACAATTATGGTCCCGGGTTGAAGATTACCGATAAAAGAGCGCTTCCTGATTTTGCGAGAGATGTATTTACAGGGAGAGATATTGTACTTCTTTCTGATGGGTCAGCAACCAGAACCTTTTGTTATATTGCAGATTCGATAACCGGTTACTATAAGGTTCTTACGAATGGAAAGAACGGGGAATCATATAACATAGGAAAAGAAGAACCGGAGATTTCCGTAGCAGAGCTTGCAGAAAAAGTGGTGTCTCTTTCGAAAGCACTTTTTAATTATAAAGGCAAAGTTGTTTATAAAGTAAGCACCGATAAAGACTACCTGACTCATAATCCCAACCGACGCTGTCCTGTAATAACAAAAGCCAGAAATGACTTAGGATACGCTCCGGGCGTATCTTTAGATGAAGGTTTGAAAAGGACATTGATCTGGTATAACGATAATCGCGAAGCGGAGGAAGCATAATGAGAATTTCTGTAATTGGTACCGGGTATGTCGGATTAGTTTCCGGCATATGCCTGGCTGAAAAAGGGCATCAGATTATTTGCGTTGATGTGGATCAAGTGAAGGTTGAAAAGATTAATAAGTCGATTCCTCCCATATACGAGAAAAATCTGGAAGCATTACTAAAAAAAAATATCAATGTGAATTTCAGGGCAACAACTGACCTTTATCAATCTGTCCTGGAAACAGATTTATCACTCATAGCGGTTGGGACGCCATTTGACGGGACAGAAATAGATTTGCGTTACGTGAAAGAGGCTTCCAGTCAGATTGGGATGGCTATCAGGGATAAATCCTCGTATCACGTCGTTGTAGTGAAGAGTACAGTTGTCCCGGGAACAACCGATGAAGTTGTTCTTCCCGTCCTTGAACACGCCTCTGGAAAGAAAGCCGGCAAAGACTTTGGTGTTGGAATGAACCCGGAGTTTCTCAGAGAGGGAGAGGCGATCGAGGATTTTATGTTCCCGGACCGAATAGTTCTGGGCGGAATGGATGATAAAAGTATTGGTGTATTAGAAAAAATGTATAGCGTATTCGATAATATTGACATACTGAGGACAAATAATAAAACGGCAGAAATGATTAAGTACACCTCTAATTCCCTCTTGGCTACCATGATTTCCTTTTCAAATGAAATTGGGAATCTGTGCGCGGCAATTGGTGGAACTGATGTTGTTGATGTCATGCGTGGGTTGCATCTGGATAAACGACTGAGTCCTATCATGGACAATGGGAAACGTATTACTCCGGCGTTTACTACATATCTTCAGGCCGGCTGTGGTTTCGGAGGGAGTTGTTTCCCGAAAGATGTAAATGCGTTAAATGCCTATGGGAAAAAACTTGGCAAGCCAATGTGGCTTCTTGAAGCGGTGATGAAGATCAATGAGCAGCAACCCCGGCAGATTATTCATATGCTTGAAAAGCACTTTCCATCTTTGGAAGGAGTTAGGATTGCAGTACTGGGTATGTCTTTTAAACCAGGAACTGACGATATGAGAGAGTCTCCGGCAATCCCCATTGTTACAGAACTTATAGCAAGGAATACGAATATTAGGGCTTATGATTCTGTTGCGAAGAAAGAAGCGATGAAACTCTTTAAAGATAAGAATATTGTTTTTTGTGATGATCTTAATCAAGCAATTCATGGAGCTGAAGCGATCCTGGTGCTTACCCGTTGGGATGAGTTCGAGAATCTCCATCAGATTATAGGAAAGTGCGAAAAGCAGCCTTTGATTATAGACGGGCGCAGGATGCTGAAAAAGCATCTCATTAAAAGATATGAGGGAATTGGTCTTTAAGCCGGGAATTGTAATGATTGTATTCAACATATTTAAATCATAATGATCAGGAGTCAAAAATGGTAAAACTGCAACAACCGAAGTATGTTTATATGGGAGGAAAACTTCGGTTATGGGATGAAGCCACGCTCCACATCGGATGTGAGGCTGTGAATCGTGGTCTCAATGTATTTGAAGGGATCAAGGGATATTGGCAGAATGATGGACGTTTTGGAGTTGTACGGCTTCGTCATCATTATGAACGGCTATGCCGGTCTGCCAGATTATTGCATATTCCCTTTAATCACACATATGAAGAGTACTGTAGCGCGATTTATGAGTTGCTCGGAGAGCTGCTGGGGCCGGACCGAGATATGTGGGCACGTACGACCCTTTTTGTTACCGAAGGGTATTGGGGTGAAAACACAGTTGCTGATCTGGCTGTAACTGCTTATCACATGGATAAGCGAATACCCGAACCTATTAATCTTGGTGTGAGCACGTGGCAGAGAAGTTCTGATGTCTCACTTCCGGCAAGAATTAAGACAAGTACAAATTACCAGGTTGCTCGTCTCGCAAGGATTGAGGGTAGGGCGCTGGGTTGTCAGGATATGGTGCTTCTTAATCAATGGGGACGCGTCGCTGAAGCAACAACTTCCTGTGTTCTCATTGTTCGTGAAGGAGTTATTTATACTCCGCATGCCACGGAAGGAGCGCTGGAAAGTATAACAATAGATATTGTTGAAGCTATAGCACGCTCTGAGGGCATTAAGTTTGTTCGCCGTCCGATTGACCGTACTGAACTTCTTGTTGCAGATGAGATTGCTCTCTGCGGGACACTTGCTGAAATAACTTTGGTTAAATCAATAGAGGGGCTGCCGCTTAATAAAAAATCAGATATCCTTGCTAGACTTCAAAACCAATATTTTCAAATTGTCAGAGGTTTATCTTCTCATCCTTTTGTAGAGTGGACGTTTGTTCCGGTTAAATGCCCTGTATAGTAAGGCATTAGTACAGTAATGCTGAAAATTTTAATGCGGAGTTGATTAAATGAATATTGCTAACAGATGTCGTTTTTGTGATGCCCCTTTAAAGTACACGTTTGTTGATTTAGGTATGTCGCCTCTGGCTAATTCATACGTAAAAGAGGCTCAACTTAATAAGATGGAGCCTTTTTATCCACTGCATACGTATATTTGCAATAAATGCTTTCTGGTACAGCTTATTGAATTTGAATCACCGGAGTGTATCTTCAGTGATTATGCGTATTTTTCCTCCTTCTCCGATTCAATGTTACAACACGCAAAAGAATATGTCCAAATGATGATTGAAAGATTCGGCTTTAACTCCCGGAGTCAGGTTATTGAGATCGCCAGCAATGATGGATATCTTCTCCGGTATTTCAAAGAAAAGGGAGTTCCTGTTTTAGGTATTGAACCTGCAGAAAATGTGGCAAGGGCTGCAATCGAAAATGGAATAAAAACTATATCTAAGTTCTTTGGTGCCAGGACAGCGTCAGAACTCTCGGCAGAAGGGATCCAGGGAGATCTGCTGATTGGCAATAATGTATTGGCACATGTTCCAAACCTTAATGACTTTGTTAAAGGATTAAAAGTTGCACTAAAGCCGGAGGGAATCATTACCATGGAGTTCCCTCATATAATGCGCTTAATTGAGAAAAACCTGTTTGATACAATTTATCATGAACATTTTTCGTATTTTTCATTCAAGACGGTAAAGGATGTGTTTGAGTTTCACGCACTGACAGTATTTGACGTTGATGAGATAAAAACACATGGAGGCTCATTAAGAATTTATGCTTGCCACAGGGAAGATAAGTCACGAAATATTTCAAACAAAGTCAATGCGCTTATCAGTAAAGAAATTAAAGAAGGACTTAATACGTTAGAACATTATGTTACGTTCAGTGAGAGTGTAAAAGAAACAAAGAGAAAGATACTCGATTTTCTGGTCAGAGAAAAAAGGGCCGGCAAGTCAATCGCCGCTTACGGCGCACCCGCCAAAGGAAACACTCTTTTAAATTATTGCGGTATTAGGACGGATTTTATTGACTATGCCGTTGACCGGAGTCCTCACAAGCAGGGACATTATTTACCGGGTGTTCATATTCCAATTACTTCACCGGAAGAAGTAAAGAAAACCAAACCTGATTATTTAGTAATTCTACCATGGAACATTAAGGATGAAATAATGTCCCAGATGTCATATATACGGGACTGGGGTGGTAAATTTGTAGTATTTATCCCGGAAGTAAGGGTCTATGAATAGAATCATGACATTAATTTTTTCTACAATTATCCATGTCAGGGTAGTGAGAGTCACGAATGACGTGAGCATGGACTGCCTTGATTACATATCGGGACAGATAATATGAATATTGCAGATCTTGAGAAATCTTTAAGTTCAGATTCCCTAAAAAGTGAAATGGCCGGGTTAATGGCAAAGTTGTACCCTATATGCCGCAGTATTACCGGTAACGGATTTAGGGAATCATTAAACATTATTGACGATTACGTATCTCTGTCTGTTGTAGAGGTGCCTACAGGGACTGACGTCTATGATTGGAAAGTACCTAAGGAATGGAACATAAAAGATGCATACGTTAAAAATTCAAAAGGAAAACGTGTTATAGATTTTCAAAAGTCAAATCTTCATGTTGTGGGTTATAGTGTTCCTGTACACAAAACAGTGCCCCTTTCAGAATTAAAACAGCATTTGATTACCTTACCCGAACATCCCGACTGGATTCCCTATCGCACGTCTTACTACAAGGAACATTGGGGCTTCTGTATGAGTTACAATGAAATGATGCAGCTTGAAGAAGACGATTATGAAGTACATATCGACTCTGAACTGAAAGAGGGGCATTTAACATACGGCGAATGTTACCTTAAGGGACAGACTTCAAAGGAAATCTTATTATCATGCCATGCATGTCATCCTTCTCTCTGCAATGACAACGTTTCGGGGATGGTATTAGTCGCACTGATTGGGAAATACCTTAGTTCGATAAACAATTATTATTCAATCAGAATTATTATCATTCCGGCAACAATCGGGGCGATCACATGGCTGGCCATGAATGAAGAGCATGTAACAAAAATTAAGCATGGACTTGTAGTCTCATGCGTAGGGGATCCCGGAAAAACTACTTACAAAAGATCCCGAATCGGCAATGCCGAGATCGACAGGGCAGTTGTACATGTATTGAAACATTCGGGTGATGAATATCATATAATGAATTTTTCACCGTATGGTTATGATGAGAGGCAGTTTTGTTCCCCCGGCTTTAATTTACCCGTAGGGTCCCTTCAAAGGACATCGTATGGCAGGTATCCTGAATATCACACTTCTGCTGATAATTGTGATTTTGTTCGCCCTGAATATCTTTATGATTCTTTTAAGAAATATCTTTCAGTTATCAATGTTTTGGAGAATAACAGGACATATCTTAATACTAATCCCAAGGGTGAACCACAACTGGGTAAAAGGGGGCTTTATGGTTCAATGGGTGGGCAAAGCGATAAAATAATAGATCAGATGGCAATTCTATGGGTGCTGAACTATTCAGATGGTACTCATACCTTATTGGACATAGCCGAGAAATCATGCATGGAGTTCTGCTTAATCAGTGATGCTGCAAATGTACTTATAAAAAAACGATTAATTGTAGAAAGTGAAGAAACACGATAGACATGTTTAACATTTTGTAGTGATGTTTTCGTGGCTCTCCTTGTCGGTCCGGTCTGTGATGTTATAACTGTTGCCAGGCGGAATTTGAAGGCAGTAGAAGTTTTAGACGGAGCAGACTGGTTTACCTGCTACGGCATGATTGGGAATACCGGCACCTGCCAGAATGTAAAAATATAAGCCGTAGATAGATCGGATATTTTCAGAAACTTTACAAACTATTATTGAAAAAGGAGGTAATACAATGAATCCCGTTAACAACGTTTTATCCTTATTTGGTCTCCGATTGCGCAAGTATAAGAAAGAACCTCTTAAGTTAAGAAATGAAATAAGGGAAGCCATGGAAAAATGCGATCGCGACTTTGAACAAGTGAAGAGAAATAACAGGGGGTTTCGTGTTTTAAAGGATTTCCGTTATCAGGGCGGGGAACATCCGACATTTATCAGCAATGTTCATTGTGATTTTGCTGCCTATCACTTATACAAAACAAAACCGTCAAAGGTGTTGGATATTGGTTCATGGAGATTATTCATTATAGGAATGTTGGCTCACTCCGACGTAACGACTATCGATTTCCGTAAAAGAGAGTCGATGTTGGAAAATGAGACAATTATAACATGTGATGCCCGATCACTCGATTTACCGGATAAATCATTTGATGCGGTTATATCTTTGGGCGCATTTACTCATTTCGGTTTGGGAAGATATGGGGACGAATTTGATTTAGATGCCGATGTCAAAGCATTTAATGAGATGAAAAGAGTACTTAAACCCGGAGGATTTTTGATCTTTAACACATTAATTGCCAGAAGTGAGCCAACCATTTTATTCAACAGATGCAGAGTTTACAATCTCGAGATGATCAGAGGTTTTTGTAATAATTTAGAATCTGTTGATGAGAAATTTGCCAGTCATCAGACAAAAAAGTATTGTTCCTTTGATGAGATTACAAGTGATCCAAAATATTTTGATAGCTATTTGGGCTGCTGGAGAAAAAAATAAAATATGATCAGACGTTCAAAAGACAATTCATGACCTGACGATTAAATTTCAGTATAACAACATTGAAAGATATATGAAAGAGCGCCGGTTACAGATACATTGTGGCAACAGGAAGAACGACTGGCCAGAGGGATCAAAAAATCGATAGATGAGAACTAAAAGAGATATTGTTGGTCTTATACCTGCTGGTGGCAAAGCCTCCAGGATTTCCCCATTGCCCTGCAGCAAGGAATTGTATCCTATCGGCTTTCGTTATGTGGAAAATAATAATGCCCGGCGTCCAAAAGTTGTCAGTCATTATATTTTAGAGAAGATGCGAATGGCCAACATCACGAAGGCGTATATTATATTGCGTGAAGGGAAATGGGATATCCCCACTTATTATGGTGATGGTAAATTGCTGGATATGCACCTTGCATATTTGATGATGGATTTACCTTACGGAGTACCTTATACATTGGATCAGGCATATCCCTTTGTGCAGGATGCCCTCGTTGTTTTAGGGTTCCCTGATATAATGTTTCAACCGGACAATGCATATGTGCGCGTACTTGACAAACAGGCAGAGACAGGTTCTGACATAGTGCTTGGGCTTTTTCCCACTGATCGTCCTCATAAAAACGATATGGTAGAACTCGATACTAATAGCCAGATTCGCGCGCTTCATATAAAACCGGAAAATACTCAACTGACTTATACATGGCAGATTGCCGTATGGACACCGGCTTTTACAGATTACATGCATAATTATGTATCAGGCAGAAAAGAGAGCGATAATTTAGGACATAAAAAAGAATTGTTTGTAGGAGATGTTATTCAGGCCGCTATAGAGAATAAGATACGGATTGATTCTGTACTTTTCAAAGAGGGTAATTGTCTGGACATTGGTACACCCGAAGATTTGATGAAGGCTTTATATGCAAACTTAGCAAAAGAGAATCAAGGAGATCAAGGGATATGTTGAACGCAAGCAACACCACGTTGACTGTTATTAAGCCTAAAAAGGGCTGGCAAATATTGAATCTTAAGGAATTTATTGAATACAGGGACCTGTTTTATTTTCTTGCCTGGAGAGATATCAAGATTATGTATGCTCAGACAATTCTGGGATTATTCTGGGCCATACTCAAACCGAGCATGCAAATTATTGTTTTTAGCATCATATTTGGGAAAATCGCCAACGTGTCAACAGAGGGTATACCATATTTTCTTTTTTCAACTGTGGCAATTATTCCCTGGACGTATATGTCACAGGCGATGCAGGAATCCAGTCAGAGTCTGGTGTCTGGGCAGCAAATGCTGGGTAAAGTTTATATTCCAAGACTGATATTCCCCCTTGTGCCAATACTGTCAAGACTTATTGACTTTGCAATATCCACAGTAATTGTAATGGCAGTTATGTTTTATTATAATGTTCCGGCTACCCTCAATCTTCTTTTTGTGCCGTTATTTATACTCCTTATGGCATCAATTCCTGCTGCTATAGGACTCTGGCTTTCTTCACTTGCTATAAGGTTTCGTGATATTAAGCATGCAATACCTTTTCTGCTGCAACTACTGATCTATACGGCGCCTATTGTTTATTCAGCATCCACCATTCCGGAAAAATATCGTATTATTTATTCTTTTAACCCTATAGTAGGCGTGATCGAAGGTTTCAGGGCGAGCCTGCTTGGTACGCCGTTGCCCTGGCCATTCATATGGCCTGGAATAATCACGGCCATTTTTCTGGTTTTGAGCGGTGCATACTACTTCAGACGTATGGAGAGAATTATTGTAGATGTAATTTGATTCGGCTATTTCAGCTTATGAGGAATAATATGCAAGACAAAAACATAGTAATAAAAGTTGAAAATATCAGTAAGTGTTATCGGATCGGGCTAAAAGAGAATATGCACGACAGTTTTGCAAAGAGCATATTCAGTTTTATAAAAAGCCCTCTGGAAAATTACCGGAAATATCGTTCCCTCTACAGATTTAATGACCTGAACCGTGAGAATGACAGTTCTGATATAATTTGGGCGGTAAAGAATGTTTCTTTTGAAGTCAGGCAGGGCGAAATTGTTGGCATAATAGGACTAAATGGTGCGGGGAAATCAACGCTTCTCAAAATACTTTCTAAGATTACCGAACCGACTGGTGGAAGAGCGGAAATTCAAGGCAGAATATCAAGCCTTCTTGAGGTTGGAACAGGATTTCATCCGGAACTCACCGGTAGAGAAAATGTTTATCTTAACGGTACGATACTTGGCATGAGAAAAAAAGAATTGGATCGCAAGTTTGATGAAATCGTTGATTTCTCAGGCATTGAAAAATTCATTGATACCCCAATAAAGAGGTATTCCAGCGGTATGAAGGTCAGACTTGCCTTTGCCGTAGCAGCCCACATTGAACCTGAAGTACTTCTTATTGATGAAGTTCTGGCAGTTGGGGACATTCAGTTTCAAAAAAAATGCCTAAATAAAATGGAAGAGATCGGGAAGCACGGAAGAACCATCCTTTTTGTTTCGCATAATATGGCTGCTGTTACAAGAATATGTCCTCGTACCATTTTAATCAATAAAGGCGGTATCTTGCATGATGGACCGTCTCATGAGGTTATTAGTCATTATATGGGATCAGAAAAAGGAACGAGGGCAGAGCGAACCTGGCAGCCTGAAGAAGCTCCAGGTGATGAAGTGGTGCGTTTATACTCTGTACGGGTTCTTTCAGAAAGTGGCTGCGTATCAGAAGCAATTGACATAGGACAACCGGTTACTATTGAGATGGTATACGAAGTGTTTCGGCATGGATTTAATATGTTTTCATATTTTCACCTGATTAACGAAGAAGGAATTGAATTGTTTATATCTTTTGAAAATGATCCCGAGTGGCGAAATCGTCCTCGCTTGTCTGGACGATATGTGACTCATGCACAGATTCCCGGGAATCTTCTGGGAGAAGGAATTTTTTATATTACACCAACTCTAAGAACTTTAAATCCAAATATCCGCCGCTTTAAGGTGCCTGATGCGGCAGCTTTTCAGGTTGTTGACAGTATCGATGGCAATTTATCACGTGGGGATTATTATGGTGGGAATGTCGGAGGAGTCATAAGGCCGCTCCTGAAGTGGAAGACACAATATCATCCAGAGAGCGCTAAGTCTGTTTTAGCAACCTTGGCTCAACAACCGAATTAGTTAATCAACATTGATTCGAAAGTATTTTTTAACAAGAAAATCTCCAATTGTTAGGTGAAACCAAATTATGTTACGTAAATACCAGTATATAAAATTCGGGGAACATGGGCGTTATTTTTGTTTGCAGCAGAATCCATTTATGTTGTTCTGGGTACTTTTTTTTAAAAAAAACAGCATACGTCCCACTAATAGAATTGGATTGAAAAAATGTTCAGCGCCGTGGATTAAGCGAAAGATGCGCGAATATATTTCTTATTTTCATGGAAATGCTTTTACACTTATCAGTTTTGTAAAATACAAATTTGGTATTCAAAAAAATGGTTCGTTAGTTGAGTTGCCTTTTTACGGGCAAACATGTTTACTTGTTAATAAAGGGTACAAAATTTTCAATCTTCGTCGCGGGGCTACGATAAAAGTGTACAGAAATGATGTAGACATGTCTGCAATTGCAGATGAAATTGAGTGTTTGCAAAAAGGTTCTGTCTTTGATTTCGTACCCTCGATAAAAAGAATAAATTTGAAAGAACGATGGTATGAAGAAGAATATATTAGTGGTTTGAAAGAACAATCAATTAATCTGCAAGATTCGAAGACGGTACTAAAAAAGTTTTATAAAGATATTGTGCCATGTATTGAGCGTTTGATGCTAAATCAGCCGCCAATAACGAAAAATACAATAGATTATGTTCATGAGATTAAAGATACATTGGTGGCGGATAATTTACTACGTGAAGAATTGGGCGTAAAGAATATTGATAAGATATTGAGTTTCATACACTTGATGGCGGAACGAGTACATTCCGAAGATAATTTGCCCATTTTTCTTGTGCTTACCCATGGAGATTTCTGCCCTGCCAATATGCTGAATACAAGACATGGATTAAAAGTTATCGATTGGGAAAGTGCAACTTTTCGGTCTGCTTTATTTGATTTTTACAGTTACTTTTTTTTCCGCACTCTTCATCAAAAACTTCCTGTTGACAAATTAAGCCAGGAGATTGAAACAGCGCTTCCATATCTTATAGCCAGGTTAGATCCTATAGCTTTCGCCATATCCATGAACCTGAAATCTTTTGAGAATATTTATCGCTGGTTTTTTTATGTTGAACGGATCTTCATGCTTGTAGTACGTGAAAAATATGACACAAAGCATAATATCATGTACACTATTTTAAGCTATATTAAAGTCTTTAATTCTTACGAAGAGATATCTTCTGAGAATACTGAGAAAATATATAACGAACAGGTTATTTAATAAACGTAATACTCCGGTTTCCGGAATAGAGGGAAATTGAAAACAAAAACTTTAGTCAGTATTTGCAGCCCTGTGTATAACGGAGAGGATCACATCGAAGATTGCATTAAAGGCGTCCTTAATCAGACCTATGAGAATTTTGAATATATCATCGTAGATAATGCTTCTACTGATAACACCCCATCCATTATAGAAAAATACAGAAAGAAAGACTCCCGCATCAGGGTTTACCGGAATGAAAAGACAGTATGTATGGATGATAACTTTAATATATGCGCCGGTTACTGTTCGGACAATTCCAAATGGATAAAGTATGCATTGGCTGATGATTATTTGTTTCCGGATTGCGTTGAAAAAATGATAAAAGTCGGCGAGATGGATGAGAAGGTTGGTATGGTATCAGCATATCGTATAGCTGGCAATTTTGTAACAAGCATGTGTTTGCCGATTGAGCAGAACGTCTTTAACGGCGCCGAGATATTGAAACGGCAAATCCTGCGGAAATTGCATGTTGCGGACGGCTCCCCAAATACTGTCATGTATAAAAAAAGTGTGTTTTTTGAGTTCAATGGATTTAACAGCAAATATAACCAGAGTGATGTGGAATTAGTATTTAAACTACTGGATAAATACAAGTTTGGTTTTGTTCATTATGTTCTGACAAAATCAGGGAGAGACAAAAAAGGCGGATTTTATTATTTGGTTAAGCATGGATTTCATATACTGGAGTATTTAGATTTTGGATATAAAAATCTAAGTAATTATAAAAGTATCAGTTTTGACAAGGATGAGATGGATTATCTAAAAATGTATTATGCTCGTGCAATCGTGAGTTTTTTGAGAACTAAATGTGCTTACTTTGAATGGGAAGACATAAAACGAATGCTAAGAAATATCCCGGAGGATATTAAGAATGAGGTAAAAAAAATCTTCATCAGAGATTTTCCAAAACATATCATAAAATATTTTGTGTCACTGTTAAGGCGTATTAAGAGCTATGTAAGAGATAAAAAAAGATTTGAGCAATTTACATAATCATTCTATTTCCAGGAGAATGTCTATCTTTCTTTGGGCAAGAGGAAAATCATGAATTTATTTGTTATTGGCTGGAATTTACCGGAAGGGCGTGATCAGGAAGTATTGGCGGAATTAAAAAAGATGAATGAAATCTATCCGCGATTGGATTCCACTACACTATGGCATCGTAGAAGTACTTCCGGCTCGCTGTTTACTGCTTCAATGCATACGGCAGACCGGGCTGCTGCTCCCCGACGTTACGTGACTCAGGGCGACTCTGAAGTTGTATTTTATAGCGGTCTGCCTGTTAATTCAACCGGTGGTTATTCCGCTCACCACGCCGAAGCTTTGTCTCTAAATTGGGACCACCTCACTGAAAACCTCGAAGGAATGTATTGTATTATACGCGCTGCCGACACACCGGCACGACTCGAGTTGATAACCGACATCACCGGCATGGAACAGGTCTATTATTTTCATCAGGGTGATTTATGGTTGATCAGCAACAGTGTGCGTCTTATCGGATGCATCGGTAAGCTCCGTGCGCTGGACCCGCTTGGAGTAAGTTTGTTCCTCAGTACGGGCTGGGTTTGGGACGACCGTACATTATTGTCAGATATCAGAGTAGTATCAGCAGGACAACTTTGGACATGGAAAGAGGGACGCGATGAGCCTGACCGGACATGTTATTTTAAACCTTCGGATTTGGCTTGCCTCCGCCATAAAAAATTTACAACAGTACATTATAAACTCCTGGCCGATAACCTGACCCAAACCCTGCGCGTTTTGAATCAGAGTTTTGATAACGTGAAATGTGCCCTGACTGGTGGGCTTGATACTCGCTTTGTGACAGCTTTACTTATCCATGCGGGACTGCCGGTACAATATTACACCTTCGGTGAAAAGTCCGGTGCCGACGCGAAAATCGCAAAACAGATTGCGGATACTTTTAACCTTAATTACAAATTGATAGACATACCGTTGTCTGACATTTTAAACAACTGGGATCAAGGATGCCGGCAGATTGTATTGCAGTCAGACGGCATGGTCATCATCGATTACGTCTCAGCGCTGCTGGCATGTCAGATCTTGTCCAATGAGCAACAGATTATAGATCTGGGAGGCAGCGGCGGCGAATTGGCAAGGGGTTTTTACAGCACACCTGACCTGGATTTATTTTTGAACGGGTATGATATTGCGCAGATGCAGCATTCCCTTACCAGGAAGATTGTTAACGATAGCGGTGGAATAATCCGTAGTGAGGCAATAGAACAGTCGCGAAATTGTATGAACAGCTTTGTAAAACAGTATTCTGACTACGGATTTGCACTGAACGACATCCCCGATGTTTTTTTCCTTTACGCAGCCATTCACAGAAAACGGGGTAGTAATAAACGTATGTGTATGCAATTGCAGGATTTCTTTTCGCCTTTTATTACCCGTGCCTTTATTGAGGCCGCATTTTCCATGTCGGCAGCACAACGCTATACAGAGCATTTCACTATAATCTGATTCGTTTACTATCGCCGGATTTGCACAGAATGCCGAGGGATAAAGGACATTGGCTTTCTCAAAGCCCTGTAACGCACTTGATAAACTTTTATAGTTACAAGAAATTGAAAAGCGTCCGGCAGCGAATTTTGAATATTCTCGGTTCTTATTCCAAATCGGTAAAAACGTCCAAAAGATTACATCTCCAAACCGACATGTTTGACTTGACAAAATGGTTCGAGGCAAGGCGTGAACAAATGCGGGAGTTTTGTCTGGATAAAAAGGATTCATTTATTTGGAATTTTGCGGAACGCCGGTTGTTTGAGAAAATTACGTCGCCGGCCTCTGACCCGGCAGAACTTTCTCAATATGGGACATACATAAGCACCGTTTACAGAATTGCAACGCTGTTCTATTACGAAAGCAGCGTTAAAGAAACATATTCTAATCAATCAAATAGGTGGTAATATGCTTTTGGGCGACATAATCGTGCAGTCCGGCAGGGCCGCACTACAATTGCAGGCGAAAGACGGCTCGTTTCCCCAGGGATGCAATGGCCCGTATCATGATCCGGAAACACCTGCACGCAATACCGCTCATTGGTTGATCACAATGCTGAAGGCATAATTATATTTATGCTTGCAATATTTGTATTTTACCATACCGTCGGGATGACTATACAAAGGCCATTGATTCACTCAAGCTCTATGAATATTTCGCCTGCGGGAAACCAGTTGTAGCCACTGATATTCCAGTCATACGTGAACACGGTCATGTAGTTTATATAGCTAAAGATGGAGATGACTTTGTTCAAAAATTGGAAGAAGCGCTGGTATCTTTTACTCCCGCACGCGGTGCACTGCAACGATCCATAGCTATGCAAAATACCTGGGACAAAAGAGTTGAGCAATTGTCTTTCTTGATTCAGGCTGCATTGCACAAATTATGAGTGCAAACACTTAGGTATAGTAAATGAATAACTCATCGGTTTATACAGGTTTTTGGTTTTCATTTATATTATATTCCATGGATGATTTCTAAAGAGACAATAAATGTAATTCGAGTTAAATATGACACTCTGAAAGTTGAGCTTGGCGAGAGAGGGCGTCGAATGTGGGCAGCCGCCGAAGCGCAATCATTAGGATATGGAGGCGTGGCTGCCGTTTCAAAAGCAACCGCTATTGCCGAAAGCACGATAAGAATTGGCCGACGTGAAATGGCAACGAGTCCTGCCGGAGATATTTAAAAATATTTTCGTAGTAAGGCTTTTTATTTGCAACGTGGCATGCACCTTTTCGGGTGTACTCCTGAGAGTATATCCGTTTTGGCGTATTTACAGCATTTGAACAAAGATGTATAATACCCCTTAAAGTGCCTGAAATACACATAGCGCAGCAAAGCCGCAACCAAAAAAGTTTAACCACGAAACACGAAGGGCACAAAGAGAAACTTACAAAAAAAGAAGTTTTTACAGGGTAATACTATAGCGGCATATATCAGAAACGTAAATGTCATTCCCATGAAACTTGTCATCGTGAAAACGGGGAACGGGAATCCATAAAAATAATGGATTCATGGTCTGGCCTGTAAATGACAGGCTGTTGAAAAGTTGAAAACTTATGTCGCTATGTATGGTCGTTAAAGAATGTAAAATAGAATGGCGGTGCAATATGGAAAATAAGAATTTACCTGGATTCAAAACACCAAGGGTGAGCGCCTATACCGATAAGGAAAGCCTCGATGAATTAGGGCCGGTACCTACAGGATATGGCAGGGATACGCATTTTAATACTTCTTGCCTTGATGAATAGAGACTGGTTGAGCGGGTGGCACTGACAAACCTTGTTCCTGTATGCTTTGAACAGGGAATGTTTGTCTGTGTATAATTTAACGCTTAGGAATTTCAATCAAGGTTTCCTTTCTAAAAAGAGAGGATTAAGGGGTATGTAAAAATGCCTTTAACATAGCCCCCGCCCCTCTTTTTAGAGGTGAGTTAAAAAAGTTGCTGCCAAAGACAGCCTAATTGAATAAAAAAACGGAGGAGGATAAAATGGAAAGGGAATCGAAATGTTACGTGCGAAAGAGCTGGTGGCTTTATTTGATTAACTGCATAATTTATACAACCATATCCTTTTGCTTCATATTAGGTATGAGCGGGATATTTGGGCAGAATGCATATGCTAAGGCTACCTCAGCATCTTCTTCAAAAAAAGTAAAGATCGATAAGGGGGATGAGTGGCGCTATTTTAAAGGGAAACAAGAACCTCCGGATGGATGGTACCACATCGGGTTTGATGATAGCGATTGGCAAAAGGGAAGGTCAGGTTTTGGATATGGTAAAGGAAATGGAAATGGAAAGGGAAGTGAAAGTGGTAGTAACATTACCAACCTTGAAGATATGAAGGGCAGTTATTCAAGTTTTTATGTACGCAGGGATTTCATTGTTGATGACGTACACGCAGTTACAAATATGACTATATCCATTGACTGTGACGGCCCATTCATTGTGTATCTTGACGGCATTGAAATTATCCGAAATGAGTCAGGTTTGAAGGACGAATTATTAGATGTAAGCGGATTTATACACGAACTGTTTTCCGGTGAAAATATATTGGCTATTGAATGTAGCAATGATGATATAAACAGTGATGAATTCTCTTTTACTCCCTATTTCGAATTAACTGAAAGGCAGGACAAATAAAATGAAGCATAACAACTATCGCAGAAAACATAGGGAGTCAAGACAATTCCTCAAAAAACCCTTAGATATTATTTTACTTGTCTTGGTTTTATTCATTCTAATTGGCAGTGGATTTGCGCCTGGTTTTACTAAAACAATGAATAATGTTTTTGCTGGCAACGTACCACCTATTGCTAATGATGGTGCGGCTGTAACGAATATGAATACCCCGGTTGAGATAGATGTTGTTGCCAATGATACTGATTCTGAAGGTGCTATTGATCCGCTCTTGGTGATAATCGCAAGTAATCCTGCCAATGGTGTAGCGGAATTAAATGATGATGGCACAGTGACCTATACGCCGGATGCAGGGTTTACGGGGACAGATAGTTTTACCTATACAGTGCTGGATAACGAGGGGGCCTCATCCAATGAGGCAATCGTGACGGTAGCGGTCGTTGAGGGGGTTCATGTATTTACTGCTTACAATGACCTTTCATGGTCTACAGGGCAGGCGAATACCAGGATCACGCTTTACACAACAGGGCAAAACGGGTTGCTGAAGGATTACTTTACCGGTACGAATACCCCGGCCACCCTAACTATTGCTGGAGGATACATAGATTACTGCAATATACTGGCTCAAGGCGGTAATGCAAACAGCGGAACCGATGCATATGCGATTTTCAACGGCCCTGTGGATAGTGCGGGGCTTATCAGTTACAGCGGAACAAATCTTACCTTTGCCTTTGCCGGTCTTGATCCGGATTTGAACTATGAATTTGTTCTTTTCGGTAACCGCAATAATACCTCCTATACCGACCGGATGACGACAACCACCATCTCGGATGTTGTGTCCTTTACAAACGCAAGCACACCAGGCGCTGATTTTTCAGGAGAAACAGATCCAGCGGTAACAATAGTAAATGGCGATAATACCGTCAATGGGTACGTTGCACGTTTCACCAACATCAACCTTGGTGCTGACGGTGATATGCTGTTCACCGTTTCGTCTCCAAACGGCCAGTTTTATGCTAATGCGCTGATGCTGAGGGCCACTCAGCCATCCGACACGGCATACCCGAGGGTAAGCGCAACGAGTCCTGCCCTGAATGAGACCGGGGTATCAGTAAATATCGAAAAGATAACGGCTACATTTAGCGATGCAATGGACGCAGACGGCATAACAACATCTACCTTTATTGTAAGTGACGGGATTGGCAGTGCCATAGAGGGTCAAGTAGACTACAGCTCTGTCGATATGACGGCTATTTTTAAACCGGCAATTCCTCTGTCATATGCCACGACATACACGGCAACGATAACTACGGATGTAAGAGACATTGCGGGCAATGCGATGCTTGCTGATTACACATGGTACTTTACGACAGAAGATATGTTTGATGAGACGTCACCGGAGGTAAGCGGTACGAATCCGGTTAATGGTGCGACCAGGGTGTCTGTAAATATTGAGGAGATAACGGCTACATTTAACGAGGCAATGGACGCAGACACCATAACAACATCTACCTTTCTTGTAAGTGACGGGATTGGCAGTCCCATAGAGGGCCAAGTAGACTACAACCCTGTCGATATGACGGCTATTTTTAAACCGGCAAATCCTATGTCATATGCTACGAAGTACACGGCAACGATAACCACAGATGTAAGGGATATTGCAGGTAATGCGATGCTTACTGATTACACCTGTAGTTTTACTACTGGTATCGACGAATATCCGTGGGGTTTTGACGCTTGCTATGCATTTGATGAAGGGATGGGAGAGATTGCAACTGATTCTTCCGGGAATGACATGAAAGGCACAGTTCATGGCGCTATATGGACAACCGGGAAAATCGGTGGTGCATTGGATTTTGACGGGGATGATTATGTAACAATTCCTTGCATGAATTATGACGAGATTTCAGTATCTGCATGGTTCAATAAAAACGCATCTGGCACCAACGTTATATTTGGTGGTTTTCGATATTATGACGATGTTCAATGTCAGGAAGGATTTGACTTGTATTTTAATTCGGGTACGCCCAATAGACTCAGGTTTGTTGTGGTCACAAGGAATACAAGCGGGACAAGGACCGTAAAAGATGCAACAAAGGATTTTACCGATTCGAATGGGAGTTGGTATCATGTTGTTGGTACATACAACAAGACTACGGGAAAACAGAAGTTATATGTGGATGGGCAGTTGGTGAATACACAAACGCATCCATCGGGGAATGTGATAGTACCATTAACGGAACGGAATTATATGGCCATAGGAGCAAGATATAACGATTGGGGTTTTTTCAGTGGAAGTATAGACGACGTTCGTATCTACAATTATGCATTAGATGAAGGGGAGGTGCTGGCCTTGTTGTCCGAAAAAGTATGTATCAAGGAAGGTGATGAATGGCACTATTTTAAAGGAGTACAAGAACCTCCGGATGAATGGAAACACAGTGTATTTGATGATAGCGGATGGCAGAGTGGACCTTCATATTTTGGATATGGACGGGAGGGGATTACGACCAATCTGGAAGATATGCAGGGCAATTATTTAACTGTTTATGTACGCAAGGATTTTACAGTCAATGACCCAGATGCAGTTACAAAAATGACACTATTCATTGAGTGTGATGGTCCGTTCATTGCGTATCTTAATGGCATACCAATTATCTCAAACCCGTTTGGTTTACCCGGTGAACTGTTAGATGTAAGCGGATTTATAGAAGAACTGTTTCCCGGTGAAAATATATTGGCTGTTGAAGGTAGCAATGATGATATAAACAGTGATAGTTTTTCTTTTACGCCGTATTTCGAATTAACGGAAAGGTTGGACAAATAAAATGACGCATAACAGCCGTTACAGAAAACAAAAGTGGGTAAGACAATTCTCCCAAAAAGCCCTAGGTATTATTTTATTTGCCTTGGTTTTACTCATTCTGGCCGGCGGTGGATTTGCGCACGGTGGAAATGCAAAATATATTATTTTATTTATAGGGGACGGATTTGGCTCTAAACATATTGAGGCAGTAAATAAATACAACGGCGACACCGCGCCTTTATATCAATCAGGGCCCCCATGGGTTAAATATATGGTATCCACCTTCCCTGAAGGGGGCAGCTATAATACGACGGAGGCGTGGTCCGATTTTGATTATGTAAATACTACTCCTGATACTCAGGATAGCGCTTGCACTGCTTCAGCTATTTATAGTGGTTCTAAAACTTCTCTCGGACGGATGTCTGTCTCTTCAGATGGTTCAACAAGATTGTTTACCATTGGGGAGAGAGCGAAAGAATTAGGAAAAGCAGTTGGTGCAATTAGCACGGTTCCTGCATCACATGCCACACCAGGGGCGTGGGTAGCTCATAATGACTCTCGCATAAATACTTTTGCCATAGCAGACGAGGGGTTTTTTGGAAATCCTAATACCACCGGTTCAGTTACTACTAATACAAAATACGGAGGAGGCCATGGTTCAACTATGCCTCCTGCGGATGTTATGATTGGCGGTAACGTCACAAATTACATAAGCGACCAGATATTGAACAAGTTAAGAACCGAAAGCGGCCAGGCGGGAAAGCATGTTTTGGTTGAGCGGAAGACAGGTGTTAACGGCGGTAATGCCTTGATGTCTGCCGCGAATACATCTTCCACTTTGAAATTAGCCGGTTTATTTAATCAAGTATATCACAATGCAAATGGCGGGGGGTATAATTCAGATAATCCCACCCTTTCCGAGAGTGTATTGGCGACAGTTAAGGTGCTGAGCAGAAACCCGAACGGTTTTGTGCTAATGGTAGAAGGAGGTGCTATTGACTGGGCATCTCATGCAAATAACATGAATCAGATGATCGGTGAAGCGAAAGACTTTTATAATGCTATTCAGACTGTAACTGATTGGGTAAATGATACTGGCAATGACGCCACATGGAACAATACTCTGGTTATTGTAACTGCTGATCATGAAACTGGGTATCTGACTGCAGGGCCAGGGATATTGGCTGATCAGCCTCTTGGCAATGTGGATTCTACAACTCTTTCCAAAGAGAAAATAGTCTATAATACCGGCGGGCGGAAGGCGAGTTGGGAGGACGCAAATAGTAACTACCTAATTGATACCGGTGAGACAGTATACTGGTACTGGAATTCTGGAAATCACACAAACTCACTGGTTCCATTATATGCAAGAGGTACAGGCTCGGAGCTTTTTGTACATTACGCAATTAATATCGATTCTGTTCGCGGTCCTTACCTTGATAATACAGATGTGTTTTCCGTAATGAATAGTGCCATCGCCATTGCAGGAACGGCAACGAAGGTGGCATTTGTCCAACAGCCTACGAACACAACGGCAGGAGCCGCAATTAGTCCTGCGGTGACGGTACAGTTACAGGATGATAGCGGTAACAATGTATACACTTCCGACGTTTCGGTTACGATATCATTGTCTTCAGGGACAGGAGTGCTCAGCGGTACGGCAGTGCAGAAAACGAATGCAAGCGGCCTTGCAACGTTTAGTGGTTTGAGCATCGATCTTGCGGGTTCAAAGAACCTGACGGCAACGAGTGCCGGATTGATGTCAGCCGTGAGCAACGCATTTACTATATCCGATACGACTCCGCAGGTCGCCTACTATCGTTTTGACGAGAGCTCTGGAACAAACGCCGCAGATTCTTCAGGCAATGGCAACAACGGCGTTCTAATCAATGGTCCTGTCTGGACAACTGGTAAAATCAGCAACGCCCTCTCCTTTGACGGGGTGAATGATTATGTGAGTACAGCAGATACCCCATTTGACTTTGAACGCACAAACAGTTTCTCCGTTTCGGCGTGGATTAAGCTGGCTCCTACTACGCTTGAAAACCCAATAGTTAGTAAAGATGGAGCTGCGCCTTCTTATACTGGTTGGTCTTTTTATGTTGAACCCGGCTCGTTGCGTGTATTCCTTACTAATAAATGGAATTCTCCCTCTAATGGAATCGTAAAAGATAGCGCCATCCAGGTTGACGACAATGTATGGCACCACGTTGCTTTTACCTACGATGGAACATCACTCGCTAGTGGTGTTAACATCTATATTGACGGCAATCTGTCCAACGGAACAGTAACTAGAAACAATCTTTCCGCCTCTATACTTAATGATGTGCCATTAAGCATAGGTGCGCTAGCCGGTACCTCTATAGCGTTCAATGGACTCATCGACGACGTCCAGATATACAACCGGGCGTTGAGTGGCCAGGAGGTTTTGTCCTTATTTAACAACGCTACAACGCCCGACACAACACCGCCGGAGGTGAGTGCAACGAGTCCGGTAAGTGATGCTACGGAGGTGGAGATAAACAGTGCCATCACCTGTACGTTCAGCGAGGAGATGGACGCAAGCAGCATAACATCGTCCACCTTTGTGGTGAGTGATGGAAGCGGTAATATAGGTGGGGCGATATTATACAGCGGTACGACTGCCACGTTTGCCCCGACTGGCAACCTGTCTTCATCCACCACCTACACGGCTACGATTACCACAGGGGTAAAGGATGTGGTGGGCAATGGGATGACAGGCGATTACGTCTGGAGTTTTACCACGGGAGTGCCCGACACGACACCGCCGACGGTGATTGCAACGAGTCCGGTAAGTGATGCTGCGGAGGTGGAGGTAAACAGTGCCATCACC
>NZ_CAADGZ010000048.1:0-24616 GCF_900696675.1 uncultured Candidatus Kuenenia sp.
CTTCATCGAAATGGTGAATCTCCTTTCAGGTGTTTTTTGTTATCAATATACCGCCGAATACCTTGGAAATCCTACCATTTCAATCCTATTCCTGCAACAAGGCTTTGCCTTGTTTGCAGGATTTAGGTTACATATTATTTTTACTCTTTAACCTCGACGTCTTTTGCACATCTAAATCCTATTGCCATATTGAATAAATCAGGCCGTTCTGATTTTCTTTCTGTAACACGGACTTGAAAAGGTCTTGAAAATCGTGAGCCACCACGAATAAGTTTCCGCTCACCTTTTTCCGGGCCTGTCGGATTAATTGAAGGAGAATATTGATAATACGTGCTAGAAAACCAATCATTACACCATTCGAATACGCTTCCGCTCATGTCATAGCAACCATACATGCTTTTGCCGGATTCAACGCTTCCAACAGGCATGGGTTCTCCGCTCAGGTTGCATCTTGTGTGATCCCATTCATTACCCCATGGGAATGCCCTTACATCCAATCCCCTCGCAGCCTTTTCCCATTCAGCTTCAGTGGGCAGTCTCTTCCCCTTCCACGCGGCATAGGCATAAGCATCATACCAATCAACTCTTGCCACCGGGTAATCCGGCACATTGTAATATTCATCTTCCCAATATCTGGGTTTGTGGTCTTTACCGATTGGTTCATCCTTGAAACATTTGCTATGGTCATTTGTCTCTTCTATGTATTTTACAAATTCCCAGTATTGTGCATTTGTAATTTCGTAACGATCTATTTCATACGCATCCAAATATACGACATGCTCAGGTTGAGAAACATCGCGTGCTTCATTTGTCCCCATACTGAATTTGCCAGCCGGTATCAAAACGGTATCATGTTTTTTGTTTTGAATTTCAAGCGCCTTTTCCATTGCCTCGTCTCGCGATTTGTACTTTTCAATAACTTCAATTTTTTTCTGGTGAGCTTGTTTTAATAATGCGATGTAACTCCGTACTTCAGTAATGTCTTTACTGTCAGGAGCGAGAATGATATATTTTTGCAAGTGGTCAACGGCACTGTCCACATCTCCTAGTTTACTATAGAGCCACCCCATATTATAATGCAGCCCGGGAAGATCGGGATAAACTTCTTCCGCTTTCAGATAAGATTTTAAAGCTAAATCATACGATTCGTTGTCACAATGCGTATTTCCTTCCTGATAATATTTAGCAGCGAGAGACATGTTACGCTCTAAATCAGCGGGGTCTTTTCTCGCAGAGAGTCTTTCTATGGGTATTAACTTTTCTCCATGTTCAACACAAAATTTTTCATTGCCAGAGCCCTCTTTTTTACAAACAGGACATACTAACTTGCCGTTAGTATCTGACAATACGGTCCCGTCTTTCCCGCAAAACTTTTCGTTGTTTTGGTAAAGTTCATTGCATTTCGGGCACATTTTAATAGTTGCATTCAAAATTTGTTCATCTGCTTTAAGAGCAACAAAATTTAACCATAGCAAAAAGAAAGGTACTACAAAAAACCAATGTTTTCTTTTTAATAAAAGTTTTAAAAATTTAATTGTTGTCGTGGTGAAAGGCGCATATTTTTGTTTCATTTTGTTATCCAATATTTAATAAAATGTGTTTAACTTTTTCTATTTGCACTTGTAGATCATCTTCTTTTTTCCGTTCTGTTTCGACGATTTGCGGTGGTGCTTTTGCTACAAAATTTTCATTATTAAGTTTACGGCGTATAATGGTCAGATGGTTTTCCAATTGTTTCAAGTGCTTTAACTGCCGGTCTTTTTCTGCAAGCGGGTCCAATATGCCGGCAAGTAATACGAAGACCTGAAGATTTCCAATTACTTCACTTGCAGAATGGCTTGGTTTCTGCAATTCAATCCCCATATCCAATTCTTCAAGATTCGCCATTCTCTTTAACATATTTGTATGTTCATGCAAACCGTATACAAAATCCCGGGGGTAAGAAATTACTGCCTTTAATCTTTGCTTATCCTTAATATCCATTTTGCTGCGTATATTTCTGATAGCTCTTATTATGTCCTGCAGGACAGGCATAATGTGTTCAGAAGTATCATCTGCAAATTGTTTACTGAATATTGGACACCGGCTTGTTACAAGAGAACTACCTGTCCCACCAATTTGAAGTGCAATTTTGTTATGCTGAGCAATACGGGTTAAATTATTCCATAGTTCTTCAGTGATAAATGGGATAAAGGGGTGCAGTAAATGTAACGTTTTGCCAAATATAATTGCAAGAGTTGTTTGAGCATTTTTTTTGTCGATTCTATTGTTAGCGTTGTTTAAACGATGTTTAACTATTTCCAAATACCAGTCACAGAATGTATGCCATGTGAAATCGTACATTTTCATTGCAGCATCGTTAAATTTATATTGGTCTAAAGAAGCAGTGCATTCTTCAATTGTAGTATTTAAACGGCTATGAATCCATTTATCTTCAAACGGAAGTGTCGTTATATCATAGGTTATTTCTTCGGGGTTTTCTTCACTTAGATTCATAAATATGAAGCGAGCCGCATTCCAAAGCTTATTGGTAAAATTTCTCCCCATCTCGAATTTGCTTTCAGATAGTTTGACGTCTTGCCCTTCTGTGGTAAGAATAATAGTTGAGAAACGCACGGCGTCCGCGCCATAACGGTCAATCATGAGAAGCGGGTCTATGCCATTACCCAGGGATTTGCTCATTTTTCTTCCCTGTTCGTCGAGAATTGTTCCGTGAATATATACGTGCGAAAAAGGAACCTGTTTCACCATCTCAATTCCCATCATAACCATGCGCGCCACCCAGAAATAGATAATGCCTCTATCGGTGACAAGGGTTGATGTTGGGTAGTAATATGCCAATTCCGGAGTTTCTTTGGGCCAACCTAATGTTGAAAAAGGCCAAAGCGCCGAACTAAACCATGTATCAAGAACATCCTCGTCCTGTTTAAGGCGGGGGCTGCTGCATTTTGTGCATTGATTTATATCCCCAGTTGAAACGGAAATAGCACCACAGTCGTAGCAATACCATGCGGGTATGCGGTGTCCCCACCAGATTTGCCTTGATATACACCAATCTCTTACGTTATCTAACCAGCTTAAATAAACTTTTTCCCAGCGTTCCGGGTAAAAAGTGACTGATTTGTTTAAACTCGCTTGTATTGCAGCATCTGCAAGAGGGCGCATTTTAACAAACCATTGATTCGAAAAATACGGTTCAATGACGGTTTGGCATCGGTAACAGTGGCCTACGGAATGTTTGTGAGGGATAATTCTATCGATGTGCTTTCTTAATTTTAAATCTTCTACCAATGCGGTTCTGCACTCAAAACGATCCTGTCCATTGTAATCTCCCGCATTAATATTCATAGTTCCATCTTCGTCCATAACAACAATTGAAGGCAGGGCATGCCGCATGCCTATTGCAAAGTCATTTGGATCATGTGCGGGAGTTACTTTTACTGCGCCTGTACCGAATGAAGGACTAACAAAGTCGTCTGCCACCACTGGCAGTTCCCTGCCCAATATAGGCAGCAGTAGGGTTTTGCCTATAAAATCTTTGTAGCGGTCATCCTTTGGATTGACAGCCACGGCAACGTCGCCAAGCATGGTTTCTGGCCTTGTTGTTGCCACAACGATATGTTGTTGTGGATTTTCTTTAAAAGAATATTTTATATGCCATAGATGTCCTTCGTGTTCTTCATGTTCAACTTCATCATCGGCCAGGGCAGTGCGGCATCTTGGGCACCAATTTATCATGTACTTGCCTTTATAAATCAGCCCCTTGCGGTAAAGTCTTACAAATGTTTCTTTTACTGCATCGGAAAGGCCTTCATCCATGGTAAACCGCTCTCTCTGCCAGTCACAGGAACTCCCTAGTTTTTTTAATTGTTGAATGATAGTAGAGCCATATTGCTGTTTCCACTTCCAGACCTCTTCTATAAAACGTTCACGTCCTATATCCTGTCGTTTAATATTTTTTGAAGAAAGCTCCCGTTCAACTACATTTTGTGTTGCAATTCCCGCGTGGTCTGTTCCCGGCATCCAAAGCACATTAAAGCCCTGCATTCTTTTCCATCGGATTAAAATATCCTGAATTATATTATTGAGAGCATGGCCCACGTGAAGGACGCCAGTGACATTCGGGGGGGGGATAACAATAGTGTAGGGTTTTTTTGAAGACGATGGTTCACTGTGGAAAAAACCGCTTTCTTCCCAAAAGCGGTACCATTTATATTCAACTTCTTTTGGACTGTAGTGTGATGGTAAATCGTTTTCCATAGTTGTAGCAAAAATATTGAATAGTTGTCTTTGTTTTAAAAGCAGTGAGGATTTTTTCGCATTTGCCTTATAAAGCAGGATCAAAGTTGTTTTGCTTCATATTCTTTAATAAGTTTATATTCTATGCTGTCGACAAGCGCTTGCCAGCTTGCTTCAATAAGGTTTCCTGATACGCCAACAGTACTCCAGACGTTTTCTTTATCCTTTGATTCTATTATTACCCTTACTTTTGCAGCGGTTGCACTGCGGGGATTTATAACTCTTACCTTATAATCGAGAAGTTTCATGTCCTTTAAAACGGGATAAAACCTCTCCAATGCTTTTCGTAATGCAGTATCTAATGCATTTACCGGACCAGATCCTTCACTGGCAGTGAGTTCCTGTGTGTTATTGACATTTATTTTAACAGTAGCTTCCGTTATCGGTAAACCATTTTCTCTTTTTTCGACAATTACCCTGAAACCTTCAAGTTCAAAGAATGGTTTATATTTTCCGGTTTTCTTTCGTACCAGTAATTCAAAGGAGGCTTCCGCTGATTCAAGTTGATATCCTTCGTTTTCAAGATTTTGCACTTCTTCGAGGATCGACCTTAAAAGAGCGGTATCGTGTGTTAAATTAAATTTTTCTGTTTTGGAAAGAATTGTAGCACTTCCTGAAAGTTCAGAGATCAATATTTTCCTTTTGTTACCGACCGATTCAGGATTGATATGTTCGTAAGTAACCTTGTTTTTTTGAATTGCATTGATATGTAAACCGCCTTTATGCGCAAAAGCGCTTGACCCGACAAAAGGTTGATTTGTGCGAAACAATAAATTTGCGGTTTCATAAACGTAGCGCGATATTTCCGTCAATTTCCGAAGGCCATCGTTATGTAAACAGTGATATCCCATTTTTAAAACCAGATTAGGGATTACGGAACAAAGATCCGCATTGCCACATCGCTCGCCAATACCATTGATTGTTCCCTGTACCTGCCTCACCCCTTTGTTTACAGCCATAATGGTATTTGCAATTGCAAGGTCGCCATCGTTGTGGGCATGAATACCTAATATGCACTTATTGTTTTTTCTGACTTCTTCAACAATGGTTGCAATCTCGTCAGGCAAACTGCCACCATTGGTATCGCATAAAACTATTACGTCTGCGCCTGCGGAACAGGCTTCATTAATAACTTTCAACGCATATCCGCGGTTGCTTTTGAATCCGTCAAAAAAATGTTCCGCATCAAAAAAGACCTCACGATTCCTGGATTTAAGAAATAAGATAGTATCCGTTACCATTTTTACATTTTCGTCTAACGTAGTTTTTAAAACATCGGTGACCTGAAAATCCCAGCTTTTACCCACAATAGTCACTACAGGGGTTTCGGCAAATAGAAGGGCATTCACATTTTTATCTTCTTCTGTGCGCACCCCAACTTTTCTTGTACTGCCAAAAGATGCGATTTTGGAATGTTTTAAAGATAAAGATTTTACTTCTTTAAAGTACGATTCGTCCTTCGGATTGGCAATGGGAAATCCGCCTTCTATAAAATCTATGCCTAATTCATCTAACTTGACGGTTATTGCTAATTTGTCCTGTAACGAGAAGGAGACCCCTTCTGCCTGGCTTCCGTCACGTAACGTTGTATCGTATATAAAGATTCTATCCATAATTAGTGTTGTTGTTACAATTTTTATTGACAAAAAATACCCCCATTTTCCATAGCAAAATAAGAAAAATGGGGGAGGTTTTAGTATGCCTGGTGAGAAAACTAAATGATTAAGTAAATAGAGTGATTAGTTATGTAAGTGCTTAAGAAATAAGCAATTAGTTATAAATAATATATTGTATAACTATAAGTTACAATGAGGTTAAATGGTATCAATGATAAAATATATTGTCAAGTTTAAAAGGCTAACGAGGTTTCTCTCTACATCATTATATGTTGATGTCCGTTTTCCGGCAAAGTACTTTTTTGTTTTTAAACAAGGGCTTTAAGGAAAGTTTGTTTTCTTAATTGACCAAACTACGGGTATTTTCTATAATAAGAATCCTTATTATGTCGGTCAAAAATGAATACAAAAAACTATGGAGGAAAACACTTTGCACACTGAACAAAAACAAAAAAGCAGCCACCCGACGCCTCATGGTCATGGTGATCATCCGGAAACAATCAGACAGACGTATGATCGTATGAAACATGATACATCAGGTAAATCTGCAGTTGAATATATGAAAAATATGAAAAATCAGTTAAGGCTTGTGTTTTGGGAGACGACTGTCGGCTGTAATCTGGAGTGTATACATTGCCGCAGGCTTGATGTAAGTACTACTCTTGCAAAAGACGATATGTCTACAAAAGAAGCCTTTGAATTTGTTGATGCTATCGTGGAGGTGGGCAATCCAATTTTGGTATTGAGTGGGGGAGAGCCTCTCTTTCGTCCGGATATCTTCGATATTGCAAAACATGCGGTAAGCAAAGGGCTAAGCGTTGCATTAGCTACAAATGGTACACTTGTTGAAGACGATGTGGCAAGAAAAATTGTTGATGCAGGCATTGCCAGGGTTTCTATCAGCTTTGATGGCGCAGACGAAAAAACGCACGACGATTTTCGAAAAATACCCGGTTCGTTCAAGCGTTCAATGGAAGGCTTTAAAAGATTGAAAAATCTGGGCATGAGTATGCAAATAAATTGCACGATTGCCAAACATAATGTTGAACAAATAGATGATATGTACAAATTGGCTTTAGAGCTGGGTGCTGATGCGCTACATGTTTTTATGCTGGTGCCTGTGGGTTGCGGGGTTCAGATTGCGGATGATCAAATGCTTCATCCCGCCAAATACGAAGAAGTACTCAATCATTTCTATGATTTATCAAAAGAAGCAAAAATTCAGACGAAGGCTACCTGTGCGCCGCATTATTTTCGTATCATGAGAGAACGGGCAAAAGAGGAAGGGATTACAATATCTCCCCAAACCCATGGTATGGCTGCGATGACAAAGGGGTGTTTGGCGGGTACAGGCGTTTGTTTTGTTTCCCATAAAGGGGAGGTTTTCCCCTGCGGTTATTTGCCCGTCGAAGCGGGACATGTAAAGAAACAAAAATTTGCAGATATCTGGAAAAATTCTCCGGTATTTGAAAAGCTGCGAAATCCGGATTTATTAGAGGGCAAGTGCGGGGACTGTGAATACAAAAAAGTCTGCGAAGGGTGCAGGGCTCGTGCATTTTACGATACAGGAAACTATTTGGCGGAAGAACCATATTGTATTTATCAGCCGAAACTTACGCGTACAAACGAAAATTAGACCTTAGCGGCCACTTCGTTTTTGACGAGGTTTAATCCAAATATTTTATGCACTGCATTTAATGCCCGTTCGGCGTGAGCTTCATCGATTATGCAGGATATTTTTATTTCAGAGGTACTAATCATCTGTATGTTAATTTTTTCTTCAGCAAGGATACTGAACATCTTTTCCGCTACACCACAATGGCTCCGCATGCCTATCCCTACTACGGATAGTTTAGCGATTTTGTCATCGTATAAAACCTCCATTGCCCAGAGGTCCTTTTTTATCTTTTCTGCAGTTTCCAGCGCGTTTTTCAAATCACTTCGCGGTACAGTAAACGTTACGTCAGCGCGTCCTTCGACACTTGCGTTTTGAATGATCATGTCCACATTAATATTTTTTTTCGCGATCTCGTGAAATATTTTTGCCGCCTGGCCGGGAACATCAGGAATAGACCTGATAGTAATTTTTGCATCGTTTTTGCTGACGGTTGCACCGCTTACAACAATGTTTTCCATATCATCAATCTCCTTACATATCAATGTTCCTTCAGAGTTGTTGAAACTTGAGCGAACGTATAAAGGCACATTGTATTTTTTTGCAAATTCTATCGAGCGTGAGTGCATTACCTGGGCGCCCAGGCTCGCAAGCTCTAAAATCTCATCATACGAGATTTTATTGAGTTTTCTGGCATTTGGCACCTTTCTTGGGTCGGCGGTATAAATTCCATCCACGTCCGTAAAAATATCACATCTGTCCGCATGCAGAATAGATGCGAGGGCGACTGCCGTAGTATCAGAACCGCCTCTTCCCAGGGTGGTTATGTTTTCATTTACGTCAATGCCCTGAAAACCCGCTACAATAACAATGGAGCCATTATCTAATTCCTTGCGGATTCGGTCTGCATTGATGTTGCGGATGCGCGCCTTCGTGTGAAAACTATCCGTAACGATACCCACCTGACCACCGGTAAATGATATTGCAGGATACCCAAGCGCATGAATCGCCATTGCCATGAGGGCAATAGAAACCTGTTCGCCCGTTGATAATAACATATCCATTTCGCGTGTAGAAGGTTTATCAATAATTTCATTTGCAAGTTCAATAAGTTCATCAGTTGTTTGTCCCCTCGCAGAAACAACAACAATCACTTTATTCCCGGCATCATATGTTTCTGTAACTCGCCTGGCAGCAGCCTTTATGCGTTCAGCATCAGCAACAGAAGTACCGCCAAATTTTTGAACAATTAGTCCCATGAGTCGCTCTTATGATAAAAAATGTAATGGTGAATATAGTATTACCCTGTAAAAACATCTTTCTTTTGTCAGTTTTTCTTTGTGCCCATAGTGTTTCGTGGTTAAACTCTTTTTGATTGCGGCTTTGTGTGCTATGAATAGCTAAAAGAAAATTTTTATCAAGATTATAAAAAGAGTTAAACAAAGTCAAATCATTTTTAACGATAATAATAGCCAATATTTTAACTGTAGAGAAATAGTACCTTATCAGTAATTTCTTTACATTTTCCGGCAAAATATTTAATGATCCTTTCTTCAGTCGGCAGTTGACCAATGACTAATGACTAATGTTGGGAAGCGTTGTTGTGCGTCTCTACATGGAGCGAAAAAATTGACGGAAAAAGTGTGCTTTATGGTAACTTTTCAATAAGTTGAGGTTTTAATAATAATTTCAATCTTAATTTGCCGACGGTACAGTTTATGGAAGAGTTCGACCGCAGGCTTGCTAAGCAGGCAAAATTCTTTTATAGTTATGCACATGCTGATTCATATTAAGAATACAAGCAGAAAAAACCATGTAACAATTTTTCCCGGAGGCATGCCAAAATGAGCAATCAACCGAACAAAGTTATTTATTCCATGAACAGTGTGAGCAAGTTTTATGAAAAAAAACCCGTATTAAAAGACATCTCGCTTTCCTATTTTTACGGCGCTAAGATTGGCGTGCTTGGTTTAAATGGTTCGGGAAAGAGTTCTCTTTTACGCATAATGGCAGGAGTAGACGAGAATTATAACGGACAGGTAACGCTTTCACAGGGATATACGGTAGGATTTCTTGAACAGGAACCCTTGCTTGACGAAACAAAAACGGCGCGTCAGATTGTGGAAGAAGGCGTCCAGGAATTGGTAGATCTCCACAATGAATATAACCGTATTAACGAACAATTTGCAGAACCAATGTCAGGCGATGAAATGAATGCTTTGATAGAAAGGCAGGGGGCAGTTCAGGAAAAGATTGACGCGCTTAATGCCTGGGACCTTGATTCCCGGCTTGAAATGGCAATGGATGCGCTACGTTGCCCTGAGGGAAATACACCGGTAAAGATATTATCAGGTGGAGAAAAACGGCGTGTGGCGCTTTGCAGATTGCTCTTAAAAAAACCGGACATCCTGCTTTTGGATGAACCGACGAACCACCTCGATGCTGAAACGGTTGCCTGGCTGGAGCAACACTTGCTGAAATATGAAGGAACAGTGATTGCTGTGACGCACGACCGGTATTTTCTTGATAATGTCGCCGGCTGGATATTAGAACTTGACCGCGGATATGGTATACCATGGAAGGGCAACTATTCTTCATGGCTTGATCAAAAACAGAAAAGATTGCAACAGGAAGAAAAACAAGAGACTGAACGGCAAAAGACATTGCAACGCGAGCTGGAATGGATCCGGATGAGTCCGAAGGGACGGCACGCAAAATCAAAGGCGCGAATCAATTCTTATGAATCATTGCTTGCGCAACAAACCGAGAAACAAATAAAAGAACTGGAGATTTACATCCCGCCAGGACCGAGATTGGGGAATTTAGTTATTGAGGCGGATAAGGTTTTCAAATCATACGGAGACCGTATTTTGATAGAGAATATGACGTTTTCACTGCCGCGTGGTGGAATTGTAGGCATCATTGGCCCTAACGGTGCCGGGAAAACTACATTGTTCCGGATGATTACCGGACAAGAGAAGCCGGATAACGGAACAATCAGGATAGGGGAGTCGGTAAAACTAGCATATGCAGACCAGAGCCGTGAAACCCTCGATCCGAATAAAACGATATGGGAGACAATCTCCGGCGGTAACGACATAATTCAAATCGGCAGCAGAGAGGTCAACTCACGCGCATATGTGGCGCGATTTAACTTTTCAGGTGCGGATCAGCAAAAACCGGTGAACGCTATTTCCGGAGGGGAAAGAAACAGGGTGCATCTTGCCTGTATGTTAAAAGAAGGCGCAAACGTCCTCCTGCTCGATGAACCAACAAATGATCTTGATGTAAATACCATGCGTGCCCTCGAGGATGCGTTGGAAAACTTTTCCGGCTGCGCTGTGGTGATAAGCCATGACCGCTGGTTCCTTGACAGGATTGCCACCCACATTCTTGCTTTTGAGGGGGATAGCAAGGTTATCTGGTTTGAGGGAAACTATACTGAATACGAGGAAGAGAGAAAAAGACGCATTGGCTCCGCCTCCGACCAGCCTCATCGCATCAAATACAGACACTTAACACGGGCATAATACCAACAACTTTAACCTGTGGTAAGCCAGAACCAAATTATCTTGATTTTATATATATTATGAATATAAAAGTTATTAAACAGCTATTATAAGCCTGATTCTTGCCAAACAACAGGAAAAGCATCGCGACAAATGCAAACCCCGGGTGTGAAGATTTACAAAAAATCGGGAATACGCCCCTCGGCATTTATACCTTTATATCAAAATTTAAAGTGTCGCCAGGTTTAATTTCATATATCTTTTCGCTGAAACAAATTTTCGTTATTATGTCTCTTTCTTTGCTTGAGGTAATGGCCAATGCATCCGGCGTTATATTGATATCAAACCAGTTCCCCCTATACTTTATCTTTAACATGAGTCTTTGCAAACCTTCAGGAATTTTCGGATTCAGATGGAGCATCTCATCACAGAATGCTATACCTGTATAGCACTGCTGGAGAATATCAACAGTCCCAGCCATTGCGCCCAGATGTATGCCTTCGTGTGTAGTGCCTCCCTGTATATCCGAGATATCGCTTTCCAGTGCCTTATTAAAAATATTCCATGATCCCGTACGATCTGACCTGGCAAGAACCCACGATAGGACAATATTGCTGAGGGTAGAACCGTTAGAGCATCGCTTAAGATAGTATTCTATGTTCTTTGGAATAATTTGTGGATCAAAATCGTATCCCATTTCTTTAAAAAGTTCGTGCAGTTCCTCTGCAGAAAAGAGATAAAAAAGCATGAGTACGTCCGCTTGCTTTGAAGCCTTATAGCGGTTGGTTGTATCTCCTTCTGCCTCCAGAATACGGTCAAGACGCTGTATATCTCCATATTTTTTGATATAACCATCCCAGTCGAATTCAGCTAACTCATTGTATCCTTCGAACTGGCTGATTATGCCATCATCATGAAAGACAACCTTCATTTTATGAATAATGTCCTGCCACTGTCCGATCTCGGTTTTCTCCAAGCCAATTATTTCCAGAAGGTCATACCTCCTTTTAGGGTTCAGCTTGTTGAGGGCTTTAATAGCAGTACGCAATACCCAGACGGTCATCACATTTGTATAGGCATTGTTATTCAGCCCAGGTTTTTCAGCGTCAGGATATTTATCATGATATTCGTCAGGCCCCATGACACCGAGTATTTCGTAGCGGTCTATTTCTCTGTTATAAGAGGTGAGGCTTGACAGAAATCTGGCGATTTCAAGAATCATTTCCGTGCCATATGTAGCCATAAATTCCAGATCTTCTGTTGTTTCGAAGTACTGCCAGACGTTATACGCTATAGCTGCATTTACATGGCGCTGGAGGTGTGTGTTGTCCGGAAGCCAGCGGCCTGATTTGGGATTAAGATGAAGCTGTTGTGTTTCCTCCCTTCCGTCGCTTCCGCTTTGCCATGGATAGAGTGCGCCTCTAAATCCCGCCTCTTGAGCGGCAATGCGAGATCTGTTTAACCGCCTGTATCTGTAAAGCAGCAGAGCTCTGGTAAGCACTGGAATTCTCAAATTGAGATATGGAAAGATAAACAACTCATCCCAGAAAATATGCCCCCTGTATGCTTCTCCGTGCCAACCTCTTGCAGGTACACCTATATCCAGATCAATCGAGTTTCTGGAAACCGTCTGTAGCATGTGAAATATGTGCAGGCGGAGAATCATCTGTGTCCGGTCATTGTCCGCTACCTGAATGTCGCATTTGTACCAGAGATGGTTCCATTCCATAGCATGGCGCTCGAATAATTCTTTGAAATTGCCGGTATGCCTGAGAGCTTCAACAGCATCCTGAGCAGGTTCGGAAATGGCAAAGTCTTTAGATGCATAAAAAGAAACAATCTTTTCAATTGTCACAGGCGTATTATTTACTGCCTCAATAAAAAATTCCTGAGCAATATAGCCGGGCTCTTCAACAGGCTTTCTTTCAACTTCTATCTGTTCACCCTCAATATAAACACGGGTTCTTGCAGCCTCTGCCACACGGATATGAGATTGATTGGTCTCTACAAGCAGATAAATTATGTCATTATCGGCTTTTCCGCTTTTTACAGGCGCAAGATGTTTGCTGTTTAACTGCTTATAACGTTCAACTCCTGCATTGATAATAGTTCCGTCCATGGCGGAGAGTATTTGAATACGCCCTGACCAATTCTCAGGTATGATTGTAATTTCAAGCGCTGCAAGATGCATATTTGCCATATGTACAAAACGCCGTTGAATCAATGTTGTTTCGCGATTTTGTCTATCTCTGAATCTCACTGTTCTTGAGAGAATGCCCTCTTTCATGTTGAGTTCCTGCCGATAGGAAAGAATGTCGACGGTCATCAGATTAAACCAGTCGCCGCCTTCAGGCCGGAATTTCGTGAGTAACCAGTTTGGCATATTCACCAAGTCTTCATTTTCTACTACACGGCCTGCAATATCAGTTTTCAACCGGTTATAGCCTCCAGCGAGATAAGTACCGGGATAATGAATCTCGTCAGCCTCAGATTCCGGCGAGGTACCACGTGTTGCGAAATATCCGTTTCCCAGTGTACAAAGGGCTTCTCTGAGGCTTTCCATGGAAGGTTTAAAGTCTTCATATAAAAGTGTCCAGTTATTCATGGCCACCTCCTAATGGAATAAGTTTCAAAAGGAATTTGCGTACCTCTTCCGGATTCTTAAGACTATAAGAAGCCGCCGTCTCATAGGGTTCGTCCCAGACAACAATTCCGATACCACTGCCTTTGAGTGTCCAGAATGCGTCTTCATCGGTCACATCATCTCCTATATAAAAAGGCAGTACGTCGTCTCCGTCAAGCTTCAATGCTTTTAATAAGGTAAGCAGGGCCTTTCCCTTGTGCCAGTCAATATCCGGCTGTAGTTCGAATATCTTTTTTCCGTATGCCTTTCTAAGTTCAGGATAGACGGAAGCCTCTTTATCCACAATCTCATCTACAAGTTCGGCTTTCTCCGGAGTTACAAGGCGATAATGAATGGCAATGGCGAATTTTTTCCGTTCCACAAACACACCTTCTATGGAGCGGAGCTTTTCGGCAAGTTCCTTCTCTGCTTTATCGAGAACAGGCAGAAATTCTGCCCCTGCCTGACTCTTTATGTTTAATCCCTCTGGCCCCGCAATATCAAAGCCATGGCTTCCGGCATAGACAAATGAGTTTATTTTCACCTTCTCCTGCACATCTTTTAGATCGCGACCGCTTATTATTCCTACCGTACAATTATTGGAAAGTTTTATCACAGCCTCCCGCATGTCTTCTGCCATAATAGCTTTGTCGGGTGTTTCAACTATAGGGGTAAGAGTTCCGTCGTAGTCAAGAAAAACGGCAATGCGTTTGCCCCTTGCCTGATTGGCAATATCATCAATGCTGTCCAGTGCGGAAGGCAGGCCATGAATTACTTCAATATCGTTCCTGACGCCGATTTCAGAGAGGTCTTCAACTACTACATCAGCTCCGTTTTCAAGCAGCGATTCTTTATCGCCTGTCCGTGCCACACCAACCACAAGCCTGAATTTGCCGGCTTTTCCTGCTTGAACACCTGAAATAGCATCTTCAATCACAACCGCACGTTCAGGTTTCGCCTTTAACTGTCTTGCTGCCTCAAGGAAAATGTCCGGAGCAGGCTTACCTTTAATGCCAAGAACTTCAGAATCCAGTCCATCCACCCTGACGTCAAACAGGGATGAAAGATTTGTTGAATCAAGGATCATGGCGCAGTTTCTACTCGAGGATATTATGGCTGTTTTGCAGCCTTGTTTTTTCAAACTATGTATAAAATCTATTGTCGAATCATATACTTCAGCGCCATGGTCTCCGATGTGTTTCAGTAAATATTCATTCTTTAATTTGCCCAGGCCGTGGATAGATTCTGTGCCGGGCAAATCATCTGGTTGTCCTTCGGGCAGATTAACACCCCTTGAACGGAGGAAACTCCTCACGCCATCAAAACGTGGTTTGCCATCAACATAAAGGCGGTAATCTGCGTCAATATCAAAAGGTTGAAATGGCTTATTATTACAGGCAGCATATTGGGAGAGAAATTCATCAAACATCTTTTTCCATGCATCTGCATGCACGCTTGCCGTATCGGTGACCACTCCGTCAAGATCAAAGATTACCGCATCAAAGTCTTCCCTTGATATTGTGTATGCCGATTTTTTGTGAACCATCGAAGCACCTCCGGGTAATCATAAATTATTACAGATTTTTAAAATAATTTCGTATGCTTCCTCTTTCTAAAACCTTATTTGTTTGACTATCGCCTTTGCTTTAAGTTTCCGGGACTTATTACTTTCCTTCTGATGCAGATGTTCCGGTTATATTTTGCTGCCGGGATGATTGCAGGTTCGTAAGGCAGAATATCAATTGACCGTGTCATTTCCCGATGATTTGGACATACCGGGCAATGCCGTTTCTGGTTATGAGTCCCTGTATAGATGCCCCTTTCTTAACAACCAACCTCCCTGTATCTTCCCTCAGCATCGATTCAAGGGCTTTTATTGCTTCCGCTTCGGCGGATATTTCCCATTGCTTTTTATGTTTCAGATAAACTTCCCTGACTCTTGTATCTTCAAAAGCGTTTTTAGGTATGCCTTTTATTTCTTTCAGGGTTATTATACCAAGATACTTTCCATCCTCTACTACAGGGAAACCGCCGTAGCCATATTTCAGAAAGTAATTATTCACAACCTCCTCAAGGCTAAGGGAAGGACTTACGTTAATCAGGTCCCTCACCATTAAGTCTTTGACTTTAACGCCAAAAAGATATTCCTGAAGCGCTGACTGCTGATAACTTGCCTGGGCTGCCGTAAAGAGAAACCAACCAATAAGCATCAGCCACAGACCTCCCGGCACTCCTGTAAAAAGAGAAAACAACCCGAAAAAGACAAAAAACAGGGCAATCTTCCTCCCGACGCCAGATGCCTTTTGCGTCGCAGAAAAAAAGTTCTTATTCTTACTCCACAAAATAGCTCTCAAAACCCTCCCTCCATCCAAAGGGAAACCCGGAATGAGATTAAATATCCCAATAATCAGATTGATTTGTGCCAGGTATATAAAAAGCGTCTTCATGCTTCCTGATACACCCATAGAAATAAAGTAAAACAAAGCGTACAAAAAAAAACTGGAAAGAGGCCCTGCAATAGCAATATTAAATTCAGCTCTTGGGTGGGGTGGTTCACTTTTCATCCTTGAAACTCCACCAAAGATAAAGAGTGTTATGCTCTCTATGGAAATTTTGTACCTCTTTGCCACAATGCAATGGGCCAGTTCGTGAAAGGCTACGGAGGCGAAAAGTAGAAGGGCTGCAAGGGCGCCTTTTAGCCAGTAAGATGTCACAGGCAGGTCAGGAGCTGCCTTTGGAAAGTATAAAGTTGACAGAGACCATGTAATCAAACCGAAGACGATAAACCACGTAAAATGCACTCTTATTGGAATACCCATTACCGTACCTATCTTCCATGCCCCCTGTAATGATCCGTTCATGTTTTTCTCCTTTCATCTGTTTTTAAATTATTCAACCCAAAATACGCTTACCGCATCTCTAATCTTTTTCAATGTTAAATGCAATAATAATTTTAACCTCCTGGCAACTATTATAGCGTAATATAAACTACCGAGGACGAAGGATGACGGACGAGAGACGACGGACATCCTTCGTTTCTCGTCTCTCGCTCTTACGTTTTTCAAAAAACCAAAGTGTTACAAAATATTTTAACCGCTTGTCTTGGTAGCAATGTGCAAGTGTATTGTGCTTGCATTGAATTTTCTTTTGACCTATACTGATTTTTCGCAACAGGTCCGTTTTTTTTAAAATACTACAATAACGCCATTATCAGCGGTGTAGCGGCGACGGATGAATTGCTGCTACATAAAGTATTACCAGTATTTCAACAAGTAATACGATAATAAATGAGTATGCATCCCATGTTACTACAAAAAGAAATCAATAAAGGTGAGATTGTATCGATAAGAGGAAGTATTGTGGACGTTCGCTTTCCAGAAAGAGTCCCTCCTATTCATAATGAACTCAGGGGAGAATTGGGAAATGTAAAATACGTAATCGAAGTAGTGATTCATCTTGATCATGAAACCGTTCGTGGAATAGCGCTAACTCCCACAGGGGGATTATACCGGGGGTTTATATTGACCGACATGGAACAAACGTTAAGGGTTCCCTTGGGAAAAGAATTACTTGGGAGAATGTTTAATGTTTTTGGTGAAACTATTGATAATGGAGAACCTCTTCGTGATGTTGTGTGGAAGTCCATATACCAGCCAACGATTTCACTGTCCAGCCGGTCCGTTTCTACAGAGATTTTTAGTACGGGAATTAAAGCAATCGATGTGCTTGCACCTCTTGAGAGGGGAGGAAAAGCAGGGCTTTTTGGAGGCGCCGGGGTTGGAAAGACAGTGCTTATTACTGAAATAATTCATAAAGTCATGGGGATTTACGGCGGAGTAAGCTTCTTTTGCGGTATAGGTGAACGGTGCCGTGAGGCTGAGGACCTTTTTCGGGAAATTAAAGCTGCCGGGGTTTTGGATAATACGGTAATGCTCTTTGGGCAAATGAATGAACCGCCAGGCGCGAGATTTCGTATAGGGCATGCGGCGCTTCGAATGGCTGAATATTTTAGGGATGAAGAAAAACAGGACGTGCTGCTCCTGATAGATAACATTTTTCGTTTTATACAGGCAGGTTCCGAGGTGTCGGGGCTTTTGGGGCAGTTGCCTTCCCGCGTAGGGTATCAACCTACATTGGGAACGGAACTCTCTGAACTACAGGAACGAATTTGCAGCACCTCTTCTGGGTCAATTACTTCTGTTCAGGCAGTGTATGTGCCTGCGGATGATTTTACAGACCCTTCTGCGGTTCATACGTTTAGTCATTTATCTGCCACAATCGTGTTGTCGCGAAAAAGAGCCAGCGAGGGTCTTTATCCAGCGATTGACCCGTTGCAATCGGGGTCAAAGATGCTTATGCCGCATATTGTTGGAAAGAAGCATTACCAGATTGCGCGCGAAATTTTAAAAATATTAGCAAACTATGAAGAACTCAAAGATATTATCGCTATGCTGGGTCTGGAAGAACTTTCTCCGGAAGACAGAGGGACGGTATATATTGCCAGAAGGCTTGAGCGATTTTTTACACAACCCTTTTTTACGACTGAGCAATTTACCGGGCATAAAGGAAAAACAGTCGGCATTGAGGATGCATTGGAAGGATGTGAGCGGATTTTGAATGGAGAGTTCGATTCATTTCCGGAAAGCTCACTTTACATGATTGGCGGAATTGATGAAGCAAAGAAACCATGAAACTAAAAGTACTGCTTCCTACTGAAATATTTATAAACGAAGAAGTTGAAAAGGTCGTTGCGGAAGCGGATAATGGATATTTCTGCTTACTGCCCCGCCATGTAGATTTTGTATCTGCTCTTGTTCCGGGGCTTTTAATATACGAGCAGGAAGGACGCGAAGTATTCCTTGCTATTGATGAAGGGATTCTCACAAAATGTGGCGCCGAGGTACTTGTTTCAACAAGAAATGCCGTTCGTGGCCCTGACCTTGGGAAATTAAAAGAAACGGTGGAAAATAAATTTCGTTCAGATGATGAACGAAAGAAAACCGCTCGCTCCGCTGTGGCAAAACTTGAGGTTAATTTTGTACGGCAATTTATTGAACTTGGTGAAAGCAGACATGGTTGACCCTGCACAAAAGAAAGAGGATGATGTATTAAAAAAGTTCGTTGTGGAAGTAGGGAAAAAAGAATCGCGTAAAATAAAAGGCAGGAAAGAATCGAAGTCCAAATCGTTTTGGTTTGGCATGGGCATGTCGGGGATCATCGGCTGGTCGATAACTATTCCCACATTACTTGGCATAGCACTTGGTATCTGGATTGATAAAAAATGGCCGTCGCCTGTGTCATGGACGCTTACGCTTCTTAGTGTTGGCATAGCAATTGGTTGCCTGAATGCGTGGCGCTGGATAAAAATGTCCGATAAAAATGATTAATGTAAATCTTGCTTTACTGTTAAATATATCTGGAACAAAAGGGAATAATGATTATGGCAAATGATATATTTACGCTTGCCACTGCACTTGCAGTTGGAATGGCAGTAGGTTTACTGAATTTTGCCGGCATGTGGAGTACCATACATTATCTTCCAATAATAAAATACCCATCCGCACTGATTATGCTAAGTTATATTATACGTATGGCGATTGTTCTGGCTACATTTTATTTCATCATGGATGGCCGCTGGGAACGATTACTTGTGTGTTTAGTGGGGTTCTTTATTGTACGACAAGTATTGGTAAAACGTTTTCTTCCCGAAGGGTACAAGATGAAGAGGACATACCATTCAAAATAGGGGGGGAGATAATGCGTGAATATAAGTCCTGACAATATAATAGTTCTTCACATTGGGCCGATTACACTAAATGCAACCATCGTCTATACCTGGATTACGATGGCAGTGATTGTTGCGCTGTCATGGTTTGGCACGAAGAAATTGACGACAGAATACAAGATATCCCGCTGGCAAAATCTTCTTGAAACGCTTGTATTAGGCATGAATAAACAGATTCGGGCAATCAGCAACCAGGAACCAGGCAGGTTTTTGCCTATCGTGGGGACGTTATTTTTATTCATCTCAGTGTCTGTCATTATGAGTATTGTTCCGGGGTATCAACCGCCCACCGGTTCCTTATCGACCACTGCAGCACTTGCCATTTGTGTATTTGTGGCAGTGCAGTTTTACGGAATATCAAAACGCGGTTTTATAGGTTATTTGAAACATTATTTGAAACCCACGCCATTCATGTTGCCGTTCAATATTTTGGGAGAAGCCTCCCGTACGATAGCGCTTGCAGTCAGGCTTTTTGGAAACATTATGAGCGGGTCTGTTATCATCGCAATCCTGCTTTCGATTGCGCCAATTTTTTTCCCCATTCTCATGCAGGCGTTGGGCCTGCTGACAGGGTTAATACAGGCGTACATTTTTGCTATCCTTTCTATCGTGTATATCGCTTCTGCAACGCGGGTTTATGAAGAAAAAGAACAAACATTAGAAAAATATGAAAAAGGAAAGGAGTAAAACAGCATGGATAATGTTGGCCTGATTGGAATGGTGTCTATTATTGTCGCCGGTTTTACAATAGCGGTTGGTTCGATTGGTCCCGCGCTGGGAGAGGCGCGTGCGGCGGCTCAGGCTCTCAGTTCAATTGCACAGCAGCCTGACGAGGCAAATACAATTACGAGGACGTTGTTTGTCAGCATGGCTATGATAGAATCCACTGCGATCTATTGTTTTGTTGTAGCTATGATTGTTATTTTTGCAAATCCTTTTTGGAATTATGTGATAACTAAAGACGGGGGACAGTGATGCTTATTGATTGGTTCACCGTATTTGCCCAAATAGTTAACTTCCTGATTCTTGTTTTTCTCCTGAAGCATTTTCTTTATGGAAGGATTATTTCGGTTATGAATGCAAGAGAAGAAATGATCGCTTCCAAATTGCAGTCGGCGGAACAGAAGATGATTGATGCGGACAAGGAAAGAGAACTTTATCTTCAAAAAAATAAGGAAAATGATGCAAGATGCGAAAGTCTCTTTACCAGCGCAAGTTTGGAAGCAGAAGCACAGAAAAAGAAACTTATTGAAAATGCACGCAGGGAAGTTGAAGAATTGAAAGAACGATGGCATGAATCGTTGAGGGAAGAGAGAGAAACGTTTCTTGCAAATCTCCGGAAAAAAACGACAACGCAGATATATGCTATTCTGAGAAAAATATTGTCGGATCTTTCAAGTGCTGATCTTGAAAAAAATATGACAGATACCTTTCTTAAAAAAATCGGAAATCTTGACAACACAGAGAAAAACAAGATTAAAGACATTTTAGAACAAGCACACTATCAGGCAGCGATAACCAGCATGTTTGAGATTCCTGCAGAACAGCAACAAATAATTACCACTGAAATCAGCAATGTCATGGGTGAAAAACTGGAAATTCAATATATATCTCCCCATGACCATATTTGTGGAATAGACTTCAGGGTAAAAAACTACAGGATTGGATGGAACCTCGATGATTACATTAAATTCCTTGAGGAAGAAGTGGATAAAATATTGGATGAAGAATTAGCGAGATAATCATAAATTATGGCGACTACTGGAAATCTCCTGAAAACACAAATGAACAAGACCTTTGCAGCCTTCGGCCAGATATTGGAGAAAAAAGAATATCCACTGGAAATACGGGAAACAGGCACGGTTACATACGTGGGAAAAGGAATTGCGCGGGTAAATGGCTTATGGAATGTGAAATCTGAAGAAATGGTGCTTCTTTCCGGCAGTCTTCCCGGCCTGGTATTCAACCTGGATCATGGGGAAGCCGGGATCATTTTGCTAGACGAAGATGATGATATAAAAGCGGGAAGCGAAGTGCAGCGGACAGGCAAGGTCATAGATGTGCCTGTCGGTAAAATGCTGCTTGGGCGCGTGGTTGATGCTGTGGGAAGGCCTTTGGATAATTATGGCCCGGTACGAACAACTCACCGTCAAGTTATAGAGAGAGAAGCGCCGGCTATTGTTGACCGTTCTCCGGTAAATATACCGCTGCAAACAGGAATAAAGGTGATAGACGCCTTAATTCCCATAGGAAGGGGGCAAAGAGAACTCATCCTTGGCGACCGCCAGACAGGAAAGACAACGATTGCCCTGGACACGATTATTAATCAAAAAGATAAGGGGGTTATTTGCGTTTACTGCGCAATAGGGCAAAGAAGTTCTTCAGTGGCAAAATTGATAGCGGATCTTCGGGAAAATGATGCGTTGGATAATACAATTATCGTGGTTGCCGCCGGTGAATCGACTCCCGGAATGAAATATATCGCTCCTTATGCCGCCACTGCTATGGCGGAATATTTCATGTATAAGGGAGAGGATGTGCTCATCGTGTACGATGATTTAACGAATCATGCACGAGCATACCGGGAACTATCCCTCCTGCTTAGAAGGCCGCCTGGCAGGGAAGCTTTTCCCGGCGATATTTTTTATATTCATTCCCGCCTGCTGGAAAGATCCACACACCTGAAAAAAGAGCTTGGAGGAGGGTCTTTGACCTCTTTGCCTATTATTGAGACGGAAGCGCAGAATATTTCGGCGTATATTCCTACAAATTTGATTTCTATCACTGACGGACAGATTTATCTATCTCCGGAACTTGCGCAGAAAGGGATTATGCCGGCTGTAAATGTAGGGAGGTCGGTATCCAGAGTCGGGGGCAAGGCACAATTTCCGTCTTACAGGATGGTGGCAAGTGATTTACGGCTTTCTTACGCTCAATTTGAGGAGTTGGAGAGGTTTGCGCGTTTCAGCACGCGGTTAGATGAATCAACCCGAAAAATTATTGAGCGTGGGAAACGTGTCCGTGAGATTCTCAAACAGCCACAGTTTCAACCTGTGCCGGTTTCTGTGCAAATTGTTGTTTTAATGGCAGTAGTGGAAGGCTTATTGGATAAATCGCCCATAGAGCTTATTTCTGCAGCGGAATCCGCCATCAGTAAAGAAGTGACTGAAAAATTGCCTGACGTATGCCAGAAGATTGAAAAAGGAGAACAACTCATTGACGAAGACCGGTATAAAATTGTCTCTCTGGCAAGAAATGTTATTGCTGAAAAAGAAGAGGGCATTTAGATGCTAACACTTGAACGGTTGAGGAGGAAAATTCAGAGCGCTGAAGATTTGCATGCCATAGTAAAAACTATGAAAACGCTTGCAGCGATAAATGTTCGCCATTATGAGGAAGCTGTTGAAGCGGTTTCCGGTTACTACCGAACCATTGAAATGGGCCTTCAGGTGGTTCTCCAAAAAGGAGAGGGAGAAGTTGTTTCAAAAATATCAGGAAAGGAAAAAACTGCAGGATGCGCCGTGGTATTCGGTTCCGACCATGGCCTTTGTGGCGGATTCAATAGTCAAATAACATCATATGCGCTGGAAAGCATGTACAGCAAAAGCATTGCCCATGAACGATATGTTTTGCTCTGCGTCGGAGTGCGGGCAGCAGATCTTATCGAAGAACGAGGGCATCCTGTTGAAGAAATATTCCCTGTACCGGCGTCCCACTCAGAGCTTGTAGAAACCGGATACAAAATTGTAACGGCGCTTAACAGTTTGGAAGAGAAGGGGAAAATTACAAAGGTTATTTTGTTTCACCATAAATTGTTATCCAGCACTTCCTGCAAACCTCAAACAGCGCATCTCTTGCCGCTGGATCAGGAATGGTTGGATGCGTTAGCGGGGAAAAAATGGCCATCTCATATAATTCCAACATTTACAATGGAGAGGAGGAAACTTTTTTCAACGCTTGTTCGCCAGTATATTTTTGTTTTACTCTATCGGGCACTTGCAGAGTCTATGGCAAGTGAAAACGCAAGCCGGCTTTCTTCCATGCAAACTGCAGAAAAAAATATAAAAGAAACGGTTGAAGGGTTGAATATGTCCTATCGTCATCAGTATCAGACCTCTATCACTGAAGAACTTCTTGATATAGTAGCGGGCTTTGAGGCGTTGCAATCAGAAGGGAAACAATTTTGATTCATTTCTTTTTGTAACATGGGAGAATAATTCGGTAAGCCAAAAATCAGTCTTTTGCCGGAAAATAATCCTCCGGATCGACCCATTCCCTTTCAACGGTAAATTTGCAATCGATAAACTCAAGAGGATTACAGAGGGTGGTTATCTGTGGGGCATTTATCATTTTCCATGTAAGTCTTTCATGGGGAAAAGATACAGGTATCCATGCCACTGTGATATGCACATGGGGAAGAATCCTTGCATGTTCCCGCACATTTGCGGTGGTTGCAAGTATGTTGCCCTCGCTCACCATATCTCCCGTATTAAGGCCATTCACTGGAATGGTATGTCCATATATAGTGAAAAGCGCATGTCCGCGCTCGTCGTAGGTATTGTGCTGCACATAGATAGATTTGCCCAGAAAATCATCGTGGATATGCGCTACCCTTCCATCATAGAGCGCCGGGATCTTTGTTTTATAGCCAATAGTACGTATACCTCCCGTTGTATCCCGGTAAAAACAGAAATCAACTCCTTCGTGAGGTTGGCGGCGAATACCTGCATCTGACCACCATTTATGATGATCATTAAACAACATGCCGGGGTAAAAAACCCAATTTTCAAACCCTAGCCGGTCAAAATTATTTTGTTTTATAATAAATTGGTGGAATCGCGATTTTTCAATAGTCATAATGCGGTCTGGAAATGTCGTGCGGGAGAAGTAATCGGGGAGCTGCTTTATTAGTATCTTTTTGCAGTCGGCAATCTACAGTCGGCAGTCGGCAAATTGCCGATTGAGGATTGCCGACTGAAGACTGAAGATTGAAGACTGAGGACTGTTTCGTGTTTGTTTGATTCTGGCTATGCTAGCTTAACCCAACTTCGACAAGCAGAAATCGTATCTCTTTTATTGCCAATGTGATACGACTTTAGTCCTTCATTTTTCGGCACTACATCTTTGAGTTTTCATGGGTGATTTTATATTTTTTCTGCCTAATGGTGT
>NZ_CAADGZ010000049.1:0-24434 GCF_900696675.1 uncultured Candidatus Kuenenia sp.
TTGACGGAGAAAGGCCAGAAGTTCTCTTGTTCACTGATGACCGCTTCAGCCCTTGATATTAAAGCACTTACGGAAATGGCGGCATGAAAAACACGCATAAAAAACAAGAAATTGATGGATAGTAGTACAGATTAAAAAATCGCAGGAACACGGAGCATTGTGTCCCTGCAACAAACGTAAGGTTAAAATCCCGGTCTGCATTTCCCCTTCTGTCCAGTTCCAGGTTAGGGTATGGATACCATATTTGTGATGTCAAAGCCAATATTTTTTTTGAAATGTACCGTGTTTAAGAAGGGTGTGTTTTAGCGTAAAACCCCTTTTCTTAGTTTATAGTGAAAAGGGGAAAGGAAATACGAAGGGAAAAACGGTTATAAGACAAAATAGAATGCAAGAAGAATCAATGCACAGCCTAGAAAATATTGTGAAATATCGTAAATGATATTTTTCTTTTTTACGCCGATAATGTCTTTGTTTGTTTCAATAACCTGTTTGAAGATATTTTGCAGTTCAGCGCCGGTAGCATCGTGTTGGTAGGAGCCTCCAGCCATTTCTGCTATTTCTCTTAATAATTTCGGATCGGGTTTTGTGTAAATAATCTCTCCATCTTCTGTGCGTTCATAACCACTTTTATTCCCCAATCTATCCCGTTTTGGTATGGAGGTGGAATTATTTGGATCCCCAATGCCAATGATGTAAGTGGAAATATCGTTTTTTTCCAATAACAATCGTATTGCTTCCACTACCTGACTCCTTCTGAGAAGCTGCTCTTCTCCATCGGTAAGAAGGATTATTATTTTTTTCCCTGCTTCATTACTGAAGGTTTCCATGGCAGCAATTAAGGCGTTCCCGATATTTGTGCCGTAAGGTACAAATCTTACATAATGTTCGTTTACCATATTTAATATTCTAAGGAATACCATTTCATAGTCTTTTGTTGGATAAGGGAGGAGGGAAAAGGCTCGTGCGGCGAAAACAACTAAACCAACACGGTCGTCTTCAAGTCCTCTCACTAGGTTGGCAATCTCCATTTTGGCACATTCAAGCCGGTTGGGTTTTACATCCTCCGCAAGCATACTCATTGAGACGTCAAGTATAAATACTATCTCAAGCCCTTCTTTTTCATATTGTTCTTCCGTAGTTTGCCATTTAGGCTGCAAAAGTGTAAGCCCTAAAATACAGCAGGCGGCGCTTATGCTGGTTCCTTTGATGAGGTTTCTGTATGTTGAGGGTATTTTGCTGAATTTTTGTATGTATGTTTTCTGCCCAAATGTTTTTAGCCAGGCTCCCTTCCGCCAGTAAAGAATAAAGTAGAAAACAAGGATCAGGCAGGAAAGTGAAAATACAAGGGGGGTATATTTTTCGTGAATAAAAGATAACATTATTGATTTATTATTCGATAAGTTTTGAGAAAAGAAATAGTTTCAGGTATTTACACGGTAATATTATAAACACGATGGATTTCTTATGCGCTACCAGCGGATTTTCTGTTCTCCGCTGTATCGATATTTGGTACCCCATGGAATAAGTTTCAGGGACTCTATCCGGTCTTCGCGTTCTTCCTGTTTATGAGAAAACATGGTATTGAATTGCATCTCGCCCAATCTCATTCGTTCGAGATTTTTTTTTGCCTGGAAATCGGCGGGGTCAATTTTCAGGGCTTCAACGTATTGCATTGCCGCAGTGGAGAAATCCATATCTTCCGCAATAATATTTGCATTATTGTAAATTGCCCTTGCCTTTAATACAGGGTCTTTTGTTTCCATAGTTTTCCGGTACTCATCTGAGGCCTTTTTATTTTCCATGAGCAAAGAATATAGTACGCCTTTGTTATATGTTATTAAAGGGTCTTTTTCTGATAGTTTGCGGATAAAAGGATTCTCTTCCAGCTTACGAATTGTGGAAAATGCATGCTGGTATCTGCCCATTTTTATATTTTCGTCCAAATTCGTAATAATGGTGTTTATCTTTAAATTTGTATAACCGTAGAATGTGAGAATGCATGCAAGCACTACGAAGGTTATTTTGGGAAGCAATTTATAGAACATAGGCATCTCCTTTTTAATTTAACGTTTAGGAATTTCAATATTTTTAATTAAGCAATGAACAAACCCACCCCTCAAACCCCTCCCAAAAGGGGACTTATCAAATTCCCCTCTTGGGAGGGGTTTGGGGCGGGTAAAAATGAATGCCGTTGGTTTTTTATCTTTTACAACTCAACCTGATTCAAGGGATTCTTATCCAGAAGTTTTCAATGAAAACAGTTGTTAACAGAAAAAACAAACCTGCTATAATAGGGAATATATAAAGGTCCTTTTTTTTAAAAACATTTTCTACCACAATTTCATCTTTTTCAATCCTGTCAATTTCATCATAGAATTTTGCAACCTCTTCAAAATTATCGGCATGATAATATTTTCCTCCGGTTGACTCTATTGCTTCCTGTAATTCCTGGATGTGTTGAGCGGCGATATCAGGGTCTATGCCATAGACGTCTGATGCTTTTACTGCCACAACATACGCCTTTATTCCCATTCTTTGCAGAAGCCGTAAGGGTCTGTCCGGTGAAATGCCAATATTGTAAATGCCATCAGTGAAGAGAATTATTAGTTTATTTTTCAGTAAGTCTCTTTTCTTCATCTCTTTTACAAATGAAACAGCGTAATCATCGAGATACTGCTTGTTAATGCTGTTTCTTAATTCTGTGAAGGTAAATCTGCTTCCCATTTCTTTTTCAAACAATGCGGTAATGGAGGTAAAGATACCCTCTCCTATTGAAGTTTGGTATCCCATTTGGGATGAGTGTACACGTTCCAAAGATTTTTCAAGCAACTCCGTTTCCATCGTGGGCATTGTAATGAGAGCCGCATCAGTGCCGAAAATAGATAATCCAATAATATCGTTTGATCTTTTCTTTATAAAGGCAGCAACAACTTCCTTTATGGTCTCTATGGCAGTTCCGGTTGTGCTGAATGAAGTATCAATACAGAGGAGTATTTCACGTCCTTTTAAAGATATCTTTTCTTTATGATAGGCGGATTGCGGATATGTTAACGCCAATATTAAAAAAAATACCGCGCAAAAAAAGACCGGTTTAAAAAGGCCTGCGATAACCTTCCTGAACCCATGCAGTTCTTTTACATGATAGAGGCTTGAATAACCGATATATTTTTTTTCTTTCCAAAAAAAATAGAGCAAGCCAAAAGGGATAATAAGGAAAAGGAACCATGGATTCGCTAATGTCATTTATTTATACCTGTTAACCGCACAACATCTTCCAAACAGTCTTTCGTTCTCTTAAATGTCTCTTCGTGTATCTGTTTTTCAAAAATAAGTGAATCTAATAATCGAAAGGATTCACGAGCTACGGTCGTTGCGTCCTCAGAGAGTTTGTTTTGTCCGTTATTTTCAAAAAAACGGGAAGTTGTCAACGATTGTGCGAGTTCGTTTGAGATACCGGTAAAAGTGCCCAAATATGTCCTTAATGCTTTGCTGGCTAATTGAGCGTTTTCTTTATTTAGTGCGTCGTTGTCAGTGTATTCAAGTTTTAACATAACAGCTTTTAATTTTTCTAAGGCAATATGAGGGGTGATAGTGGTGGTTATTGGCTTTTTCTCAGCTTGTTTTTGCATGGATGCCCTTATGGTAAGCATACCAAACAGAAGCAACAAAAGAATTCCTCCGCCAAAGGGCATGTATCCATAGAAAAAAACATGCTCTTTTGAATAAGGCACCGGGCCTTTTAATCCTTCCAGCGGGACATCAACCGATTTAAGGAGTGTGTTGATAAGAATAGGAATTGGTGTAGTATGGGCTTCTTTTGTAACGATAGAAGAATCGTTGCCTCTGATTGCCGCGCTTTGTGAATCCGGTTCCTTGTAATACAATACAGATATTCCCTGGATTTCAGGATTCCGCTCTTTCCCCCCCAGTTCATATATTGCGAGGGTATAATCTATAACGGTTTTTGTCAATTCCCCTTCGGTTTGTGTCGAGGACTCTTTTTTTAATACTTCAAAAGGGGGGAACTGTATTTTATCCATGGTATCCCACAGGAGTTTTATATCATTTTCATATCTGATGGTTAGTGTATAGTGAATGCGGTCGCCGATACATATAACATCCTTGTCGATTTTCCCTTCAACGAGGATGGGTGTTCTTTTTACCGCGATAGGGGCGGAACTGGCAGCCCCTTCCTTAGAATCAACGGTATTAATATAGGAAAGCTTGAAGGAGGGTATTGAGTATATACCCTCCTTAATATTTGGCGGCAGTGAAAGTGCGTAAGTAACAACCGCAAAATCATGCATGTTATCAAATATCTGGCGTTCACTGATGATTATTCCCTCTATCACAAATGGGCTAAGGTCAACATTGGCAAGACTCTCCAGATCTACGGTTATACCCAGCATCCATAACACCTGTACGGTGAGATGTAACGTTTTTCCGGGAATGATCCGGTAATCATCGATAAAAGTCCATATTTCAAGCGGCCTGTCTGTAAGCAGAAACTCTTTTTTTAATGCTGACTCCGACTCCGACTCCGACTCCGACTCCGACTCTGATTTTGCTGTTGCGGCAATGGACGTTTCATTTTCCTGTGTTTCCTGGCCATGTACCGGGGTAAAACAATATCCCCACGAAAACATGCCAATGAATGTAAATAAAGCAAAAAGATGTCTCATTTTTTAATTCTCCCTCCTCTACGGATGCGTTTGTCAAAAAACTCTGATATTTTTTTTATCCATATACCTTCATCTTCATCTGTCTGTATCGTTATACCGCTTATGGTTAATTTTCTCAGTAAGGCATAAAAAGGTGCAGGCACATTAAGAGCCTCTGTAGTGCTTATTGTTTTATTGCAATGGGTTTCAACATCACGAATCGTTAGATATCCCCTCGCTTTTGGGATGCAGGACTCTCTTTTATCGGAAACAATAACAGGAATAACCTCATGCCGGTAGGAGAGTGTCTTTAGTGAACGTTCGTAATTATGTGGGGCGAAAAAATCGGATAGGATAAAAATGAGAGAAGGAGACTGCACTTTTTTATGTAAAAAAGTCAATGCGGCGTTAATGTCAGTAAAATGAGAGGACGGTTCATCCGTTAAAACCTTTTTCATATTCTTAAAAGCTTCATTTTCGCCCGTTTTAGGCGGTATGTATTGCTCAACTCTATCGGTAAATGCGAGAAAACCAATTTCATTGCCCGTTTCTGATGCCGCATAAACAAGGAGAGAAAGCAATTTAGCTACAATATCTTCTTTTGTATGATAAAAAGAGCCAAATTTTTCAGAACGGCTCTTGTCGATAATGAAAAAAATAGTCGCACGTTTATCCACTAATTTCAGACGTACGTGTAAACGGCCTATTCGGGAAGTGGTTTTCCAGTCAACAGACCTTAAATCATCGCCGGTCTGATATTGCCGAAGCTCATCCAGTTCCAGACCGTGCGTTGAGTTTATATAGCTGGCGAATGATCCGCCAAAGAGATTACCTATTAACCGCTGTAAATAAAGGCGTACACGTTTTTTTTTCAATGAATTTATTCCAGAATAGGAACCCGGTGAAGAATTTTTGTGATAATATCATCTGAATCGTAGCCTTCCACCTCCGCCTCATGCGTAAGGATGATTCTGTGCCGCAAAACGGGATAGGCCATTTTCTGAACATGCTCAGGCAGAATCGTATCGTCTCCCTGGATATAAGCATAAACACGCGATGCCTTTGTGAGTGCAATAGTTGCTCTGGGTGAGGCGCCGTACATGACAAGGTCTTCCAGTATGCCGTCATTTTCTTCCGGCCTTGTTGCCCTTACAAGCCGTGCGATGTATTGTATTATAGAGGGCGCATCATTTGGCGGTAGCCATTCTGCTATAGTAGTTCTCAATGCAAGTATTTCCTCAGGTTTAAAAATAACCGCGAGTGGAGTTTCTGTGCCAGAGGCATGTTTTTCTGTTATCTCTATTTCATCATTATAAGAAGGGTATCTGATTTTTATTTTGAACATAAAACGGTCTATTTCTGCTTCCGGCAATAAATAGGTACCTGATATTTCGATGGGATTTTGAGTCGCAAGCACCAGGAATAATTTTTCCAGGTGATGGGTTTCCCTGCCGATGGTTACCTGTTTTTCCTGCATAGCTTCTAATAAGGCGCTTTGTACTTTTGCCGGTGCGCGGTTAATCTCGTCTGCAAGAAGAATGTTTGTAAAAACAGGGCCTTTTTGAATCCTGCTTTTTTTCGTTTCAGGGAGCCACATTTCAAATCCGGTAATATCGGCGGGAATAAGGTCCGGCGTGAATTGTACCCGATGGAATTTTGCATCGAGTATGCTTGCTACGGTTTTTACCGTCATTGTTTTTCCAAGTCCAGGATAACCTTCCAGTAAGATATGCCCATCTGACAGTAGGGCGATTATAATTGTTTCGATCATTTCTTCCTGTCCTACAATGACCTTTCCGATCTCTTGTTTTATTTTTTCCACCTTCTCTTTAATCGGGCATCTGTTATTTTTTGTTTTTGTTTGAGCTTTCACCGTATTTAAATTCCTTCCTTTTGGAGAAACTGCTTTGAGTAATGCTAAATAATTTAGTATTATTGCATTAATTGCTAAGGTGAGTGTATGTTTCTTCGAAGATTATATAAATTCTCTTACTTATTTACAAATAATAATTTTAGTGTATAAAAGCAGTCTAATCATGACGGTAATCACTGCCAACAATATAAGGGCGCAAAAAAATTATTGACAGTCAATTTTAAAAGATGTATATATTCGACACTTTATGGCACTTTACGTAATCTCTTCATATTAATATTTACTGTATAATAAATGTTTATTGTTAGTTTAATTAACCTATTCTAGTGAAAGGGGTTTGGGATGTCGTTTTCAAAACCAAATGCGTCGGCAGCAACTCGTACAAAAAATAGAACACCTAATGACAGGAATGCTTCCAGCGGGATGTGTTCTGTTTGTGTAGATGATTGTCCTGGTATTTGCGAAATAGGAAAATCAGCATTTCGATCTGTTGAAAATTTGTATCCACAGCCATTTGGGGTCATTACAGCAGGTGCGGACAAGGAATATCCTGTAGATTTTAGTCACTTAAACATAATGGGAACTGCGGTTGGCGCTGTTGGTATTGCCCCTGATAGCGATAAGGCTATTTTTGATAATGTTAATACAGAAACAAGGCTTGGCAAGGATAAGGGCATTAAGTTGAAGATGCCGATAATGATTCCCGGACTCGGTTCAACAAAAGTTGCAAAGACGCATTGGGATGGTTTAGCGATAGGTTCAGCGATTTCAGGAACTGCACTAACGATAGGTGAAAACGTAGGCGGCATGGATGAACAATCCAAAATATCAAATGGCAAAATAACCCATTGTCCCGATCTTGAATACAGGGTGAAAACCTACCAGAGTTGGCAGCAAGACGGTTATGGTTTGATAGTAATGCAGGAAAATGTTGAAGACAGCCGGTTAGGCATACTGGAATATGGGGTTGAAAAATTAGGCGTTCAGGCGGTGGAAATGAAGTGGGGGCAGGGTGCAAAGGACATTGGCGGCGAGGTTAAGATTAATAATCTGGAAAAGGCGAAGATGTTGCGCGACCGCGGGTATATCGTATTGCCTGACCCGTATGACAATGAAGTTGCCGGTAGTTTTGGAAAGTCATTCAAGGAATTTGAACGGCACTCCAGAGTTGGAATGGTGAATGAAGACGATTTTGTAAAAAGGGTAAAGGCATTAAGGAATGCCGGTGCAAAATATGTATTTTTGAAAACAGGCGCATATCGTCCTGCAGATCTGGCAAGGGCGGTTTGGTATTGTTCCATTGCGGGAGTTGATGTTTTAACCGTTGACGGGGCAGGCGGCGGCACCGGCATGAGTCCGTGGCACATGATGAACGAGTGGGGTGTTCCGACGTTATACATTTCCGCCCTTACATATAATTATGTGCATCAACTGGCATCAAAGGGGCATTATGTGCCTGATATAATCCTTGCGGGTGGGTTTGCGTTTGAGGACGACATTTTCAAGGCATTTGCACTTGGTGCGCCATATGTGAAAGCAGTCGGCATGGCGCGTTCACCTCTTTGTGCATCGCATGTAGGTACAGTGGTAGCCAACCAGATAAAAGAGGGTAAAATTGATAAATTCATTGCTGACTATGGCAGTAATGTAGAAGAGATATTTGTATTGGCTTCAAAGGTTAAAAGATTATTTGGTACTGGTAAGAAAGAAGTCCCGCCAAATGCTTTAGGGCTGTATTCTTATTATCAACGTTTATCACAGGGATTACGTCAGTTAATGTGCGGATCCAGGAAGTTTGCCCTGGAATATATCACAAGGGACGACATCGTTACCCTGACGCGTGACGCCGCTGATGTTACAGGGATCACCTATATTATGGATGCTGATAAAGCGGAAGCGCAGAAAATTCTTTCAGGAAAAGGATCAAAATCCAAGACGAAACCAGTTGCAAAAGCGAAAACCGTTACTAAGGAAAAAGCCGTAAAAAAAGCAGCACCATCAAAAACAAAACCCGCAGCAAAAGCAGCGAGTGCCGTAATGCCTAAAGCAAAGACAGCGGTAAAGAAAAAAGGGGGGAAATAACCAGGTCTTTGATGGAATATTGCAATGGTTTTGTAATATAAGCAAAACAGAGCAGTCAAAAAACATCCTTATAATAACGATAAAACAGTCATTTATAAATAAAAGTGTTTTTCAGTTTTTTCAGACAACTGAAAAACCCTTTTTGAGTATAGTCAAATAAATCTATTTTTCTAAAGACATTACAAGCAGGGGGGTGAAACATTTGTTTGTTTACCGTATAACTCATTCAACAGACCGAAGTTGGCACATGTACAGTATTTTACGTCTCTTCTTATATGCAGGCAAATACTTCGCCCCTGCTTTTTAAAAAGCCAAATTACCGCTAAATTTTTAAAATCAGATTTGGCTGACTATAGATAAGTATGGATTTATTATATATATAAGCAAGTTATGCCCAATTGTAAAACTACGACTACTAAAAACAAACCACAATGACCATTACAGGACAAATAAAAAAAATCACTCTTGAAATTTTAGCGAGCCGGCCAGACGGAATAAGACATTCTGAATTGGGTAGAGCCACACGGACAAACAATCCTTCGTTCAAACCCAACACAATTAACGGAGCGACTTGGGACCTGGACGCAACTTACCCGAAAGAAATTTACAAACCAGACAGAGGCGTTTTCCGCCTAATAAAATTTATTTCATTTTGTTACAAATCTATCCAATGAAACTAATACATCTGAAGCGTCAAGGTTTCCCTTTATTCCTAAGTCCAAAAAAAGATTCATTGTTTCAATCTGGCTCAAATTAAGTAATCGAGCAGCTTCCCTCAGTGTTATCTTGCCTTGCTTATAAAGATTTCCTGTATACGTCTCAAAACCTATTCTTATAAGCTTTCTCCTCGCAGTGGATTCCTCTATCCTCTCTTCTTTTTCAACAAGCTCAATAGCATCCATCATATCTTTAGGTATCCTTATGGATTTTGTTTTCATCATTTTCTCCAATTTTTTAATATTGCCTTTATGGCATTATATTCTTCATTGCTAACAAACGATGATAAACAATCCAATTTATTTTGTGCCTCTTTTATTGTTAATGTGTCTTTTTTCAACAATAAAGCAATAAAAACCGCAGGGGTTATGTATGGGATATCAAGAAACGTAATCTCTTAATAAACCTTTTATCATCGCTACATATTGCTTCGTATCCTCCTTGTTGAAATATTGAAAAAATCGCATCTTCACCCTTTTTAGAGGACAAAGTCATAGTATTTAATTTTATCAGCTTATTTTCTATGTTTTCTTTAATAATTAAAGCATCAATATGTTCCTGGGGATTATAAATAATTTCTTCTTTAACCAGTTGTGGTATTGTAACTGCAAAGTTCTTACATACAACTTCTTTTAATTTTGATTTAGTTAATTTAATAAGGCAATCGGCATCCATTAATAGTTTCATGTGCTACATTGTAATAATTATAGTCAAACAAATAAGGTTTTCGAAAAATTTACACACCCCCGGCCCCTCTTTTTAGAGGGGAGAGAAGAAGTCCCCTCTATCAAGAGGGGATTTAGGGGTGTGTTTGATAATATGCCTAGTCAAATAAATCTGTTTTTTAGAAAGCCATTTTATCGCCAAAAGGAGCAGCCTGTTTGTAGCAAAATTGGATATTATAACAGATATTAGCTCCGTTAGGAGCGACCTGTCTCTTGTAAATCCATATTAAACAGGTCTGCCTGAATATGGACAGGCCGCTCCTACGGAGCTATTTACCTTATTGAATTTTATTGCGCTACAAACAGACCGCCCCTGACGGGGCTACATGGTATTTTTCCTATCCCGGGAATTTTTCAAAAAACTAAAGTGTTACGGTTTGTGTCTTTTATAACCAGAAACCTGTTTGAAGCCTGTCTGCGTGCGGCATGCACAGGCAGGCCAACGATTTCTCAAACAACTATTCATGATAATCAGTAAAACACTGAAAGTATAATACGGCATAATTTAATTTGACAATGTCGTCCCTCAAAAGTATAATCCCACCGAAATGAAATAAGACGTGTTCTTTTTTATAAATAATTGTTTGGTTGCAGGTATTCTTAACAAGCTGCTTGTTAAGAATAAAAGGGAATCCACGCCTCATTTAGTTGAGGATTGGAGCGGACCCGCCGCTGTAACCGGGGACGAACATCATGAAAAGCCACTGGAAAGCCGCAGCTTTCCGGGAAGGTGTGATTAGTAGAATGATCCGGGAGCCAGAAGACCTGCCTGCAATCGCTTCACGATGTCTTCGATGGTAAAGAGGGTGAAGGGTATATATATAATATCAATGCTTGTATTGTATGGGCAGGTTTCAAAACCCGCTCGTACCGATAAAAATAGAAAACCCATATCTTCCGTATCGAGGATATGGGTTTTTTTGTTATTGTTTAAGCATCAGGAATTCATTCTCTTTGTAAGGAGTGTATATGTAGTTAATTGTTTAATGAAAAAATAAATTACCCATTACAGGTGTCCCAATATACCCATTGGGACGAAAAGGGAATCCCAACTCCAACTCATTGTGTCAGAAATGAGGAGTAAAGGGAACGGTACCGCCGCTGTATCCGGTGACGAACGTTGCAAATGCCACTGGTGAACCGCTTCATTAGTTTATACCAATGAGACGGCTTTCCGGGAAGGCGCAATAAGTAGGACGACCCGCTAGTCAGAAGACCTGCCTGTAATGTTTTGCCGAAAACTTCTTCGTCGTAAAGGAGGTGAAGCGTGACGTATGTACTTTAAAGCCCGTCTCTTCCCTGTACGAAGAAACGGGCTTTTTTGTTTTAATCGCCATTGCAAGATGGCGCCGTACAAGCGGAGTTTGTCCGCGCCACCCAACCATATCAATATTAAAAAGCTATATTAAACGTTTAGAGATTTCAAACTGTTCATGTAACGACAAGGCACGCTTTGCCGCTACATTGTTGAAAATCGCCGAAGTCCTTATTAAGAATAGATACTTTAAAAACGCTCGTTCCCAGGCTTCGCAGACTGGGACAAATGAACCTTGTTGTCTCAAAAGTGGGGGCAACTTATCACATTTTGCCTATTTTATGCTTAATTTATTACTGTTTTTCTATTAAAGAGGGAAATTCATATCGTGAAATAGGATAGAATTGCCCATTTGACCCAGTCTGTCCGGCTTGGAAACGTAATTGCATTGGAAGCCCCGCTTCCATAGGGAAATAAGACTACAAATGAAGTGTTTGCTAATTATGCCAATGATTATTGTTGTGCCTATTTTTTATGGTCATGCCGAACCATTAGAAGCAATAAAATCGATATCAATGTCAGAAAAAAAAGAAGAAACAGACGGGATAGATATTTTCGATTGGCCGAAAAAGCAGGATAATCAAGCCGCACAGGAAAAGCGTGTTATCCGCCTCCCCGAAAAGGAAGAAACACAAAAACCTGTAGAAGAAACATATCCCACTGAAGAAAAACGATTTCAAATAGGGCTTAGTAGTACGGCTATTGTTCCGCAGATTTTAAGTGGCGGCGAGAAACGGGCGTTTTTCCCGTAAGGCTCGCTGGATTTATTTTTTCTCTACAAACTCTCAGATCTCACAACATTATTTCTGGATTTAGAGGCAATTGGAGGAAACGGGCCTGATGAACATGCCGACAGCCTTTCCGGTCTCAATGATGATGCTGGGGCATTTCGGTACAATAACGGTACCGATCGCTTATCCGTTCGGGAGATGTGGTTTGAGACAAAATTGTTCGGACAACAGGTAAGCCTTGTGGCAGGAAAGATAGATCTGACAAACTACTTTGACAGCAATGCCGTAGCCAATGATGAGACAACCATGTTTATAACCAGCGCCTTTGTAAATAATCTTGCATTAGAAGTGCCGCATAACGGCCCCGGTGCAGTATCTATTTACGAGATGGAAAACGGCCTGAATTTCCGGTTAGGACTGCAAAGTGCAGATAGTGACAATATGGGACTGGGGATAGGAAAGGGCTTCTACGGAATAGGAGAGGTTGGTTTACACTCCGATAGCCTTTTTGGAAGAGAAGGCAATTATCGCCTTTGGTTTAAAATCAATGGAGACCGGTTCCCATGCGCGAAAAAGACAGCGCAGCTTTTGCCTTTGGTTATTCAAAAGCAGATGATGGGATTAAAGAATCTGCAACCGAGATATACTACCGTTTTGTCCTTAACAGGCACATTGCCATTACGCCACTATTTCAGGCCGTTTTAACCCCGACGGATTAATGGATACTGCTGTTGTGACCTTATTTGGCATACGAACACAAATCGAGTTTTAGTGTCTTTTCAGTAACTTCTTTGCACACTTCCATTCGTCAGTGCGTGCTTTTTGGCAAAATATTTAACTGTTCCTTCTGCTGTCGGCTTGTAGTTGGCAATTGGCAGTCGGCAATTAACAATTGTGAAATTGCCTACTGAGGACTGAGGATTGCCGATTGAGGGCTGAGGGCTGGCAAATGAGCATTTTTACCTTATAACAAAGAAAGGGGGGAAAATTTATGTATTAATATTTAAAAATAATAATTTGTATTTGTGTGCAAGGTGCCAGGGAATCCCCTCTCATCGATTTTGAGCAACGGGAGCTGCCCCGCAACTGTAACCGGAGACGAAATCCGCATAATGTCACTGTAAAGCCGTTTAAATTAATGGACGGCTTTTCGGGAAGGCGCGGAAAGTAGGATGACCCGAAAGCCAGGAGACCTGTCTTGCACAACTTCTCATACTATTTTTTCGAGGGAAAAAGGAGAACACGAGTGAAGCATTTGCTAATCATAGTAACAGGTATTTTAGCGCTTGCCTTTTATCAATACCCAGGCGTATCGGCAGCAGGGGAATCAATTCCTGTTTTAAAAGAAGAAAGGGAAACAAATAACATAATACTTCTCAAATGGGCGGAGAAATCGAGGAATCAGGCTACACAAGAAAAGCTTATTATCCGTATCCCGGGAAAGGAAGAGATACCTGGAGTAATAGAAGAAGCATATCCTGCCAATGAATTCAAATCAATTGAAACGTTTCAAAAACAACCGGACAATGTGAAAAATATCCCGGAGGAGCCTGAGGTATACCCTTTGCCGGTTGATGAAAAGATACCGCCATCCCATACCACAATACCTTCGCCGGAAACGCCTAAAGACCCACCGCCAAAGGATGGAAAAGACAGGCAATGTGAAGATGCTAATGATACGGAAGATACCGTAATAACACCGACACGGACGAAACAGTTGAGAAAAAATGTCGGCAGTTCCCTATCGATTATTACACAAAAAGACATTGAGAATAGCAAGTCGCCGCTGTTGCTTGATGTTTTGCGTCAGGCGCCTGGGATTGAAGTTACAAGAACTCAGGGGATAGGCGGTGCTACAAACTTGTTCATAAGGGGGGCGTCAGCCGCGCATACCCTCGTATTTGTTGATGGTGTTCAGATGAATAGTCCCACATCCGGGGCATTTAATTTTGCGAATCTTTCTACGGACAACATTGAGAGAGTAGAAATTCTGCGCGGACCTCAAAGCACCCTGTATGGCTCTGAAGCGATTGGCGGTGTTGTTAATATTATTACAAAAAAAGGGGCAGGCGATAACAAAGTTACCCTTGGAACCGAGTACGGGATGCGCGATACCCACAGGCATACGGCGAATGCTTCAGGCGGAAATGAAAGATTTGATTATTCTACAGGCGCTTCATGGCTGAAAACACAGGGAATATCAGCAGCCAGCAGCGGGAGCGAAAATGATGGCTATGAAAATGTTACCGGTTCTGCACGGCTGGGATGGAATTTCCTGGATAACGGGAGGGTTGATGCAACCATAAGGGGGTCTCACTCGGATTTTGAATATGATGCGTTTGTATATGGTGTTGGTGCGGTTGACGACCCTGACAGACGCCAAACTACAGACGAGGTTCTTTTCTCTGCGAAGGCCAGCAAGACTTTTTTTGATATATGGACTCCCTCATTTCTCATCTCAGTTAACGATACAGAACTAAAAGGCTTTGATCCCACGGATGAGTCGGGCAGATTTCGCATTCCTACAAGGGTCTGGCGGGCAGAACATCAATCAGACTTTTTACTCTTTGACGTAAATACGATAACACTCGGTTACGAATATGAAGTGTTGGAAGGTAAAAACGAGGGTAAGTATGACGGGCAAACCTACCGGAACAATGCGGTTTTTCTGCAAAACCAAATAGAATTGTTTGAGTCGTTGCACTGGACAATCGGATTACGCCACGACGACTTTAGCACATTCGGATCTCATCTTACGTATAGAACAACGGCGTCTTATAACATGGAGGAAATTGGCGCCAGACTACATGGTTCATGGGGAAAGGGATTTCGGGCGCCAAGTTTGAATGAACTGATTTACCCATACTACGGGAATCCGCACCTGCGTCCGGAAGAAAGCAATGGATGGGATTTCGGTGTTGAAAAAGAGATTCTCAAAGACACACTAACCATCGACGTCACCTACTTTGAAAATAACTTTAAAAACCTTATCACTGCCACTGTGCAGCCCGATGGCAGCTACCTGGCAGAAAACGCAGCCAGGGCAGAGTCACAGGGCATCGAAACCATTCTAACCTATAGACCATTTACCATCCTTTCATTTACCGGAACGTACACGTATACAGAAACCAGGGACAGAGAAACAGGTCGGCAACTACCCCGCAGACCTGAGAACAGGGCAACGTTTGGGCTTAACACCAATCCCATTGAGAAATTAAATATAAACGTAACAGGGATAATGGTAAGGGACAGAATAGACAGCAATGGAACGAAGATGGATAACTACTGGACGGTCAATCAGGCGACTCGCTATGACGTCACAAAGTTTATGGCTGCTTATGTCAGGTTCGAAAACCTTTTTGATTATGACTACGAAGAGGTAACTGGCTTTGGTTCCCTCGGTTTTACAGCGTACGGGGGAGTGGAATTCAGGTTTTAAAATACGGGAATGTAAAAAGAACCGTTTGTTTAATGGATATTAAGATAAGGAGGAGCAGCAACTATGAAACACTTAAGTAGAATGTTAGGAATGTTTGTTATTTTTGTGCTTTTACCCGCAACGTTCGGCGCTAACCAGAGCATAACGGTAGAAATTGATTATGGAGGGTTACAGCAAAGCCGTAAAGTAGAAACAAAATGGAAACAGGGCATTACTGTATTAGAAGCGCTTCAATCTGTTGCAAAGATTGAAACAAAACAATCTGGCGAATTCATTTTTGTTAATTCTATTGACGGTGTTGAAGGGCAAAGGGGGGATATGGCGTGGTATTACGACATTAATGGTAAACGCGCAACGTCTCTTGCCTATAAACGTATTCTCAATGAAGGAGATCGTATGAGATGGGAATATACTAAAGATGTTTGTTCTCCGCGAAGGAGTGAACAATGAAAAAATGTGTGATGATAATCGTATTTACCGTGTTTGTTCTCTATCTTCCTTTTTCTCTCGCGGAAGAAACCAAACCGGTAAAATACACTTTTCTTGTAGGAAACTACCTTACGCCTACGGTCGTTAAAGTGATAAAAGGCATCTGGACAAAATATCCATCTTTGAAAAGCCAGGTAAATTTTGAACTTGTCAGTAAGACCGATTTAGATGCTGACTTTAATCCCCACGAGATAGAGGGCTCCGACATCATTGTTATTGATATCATGGGTATACGGATTTCAACTTCAACACAATCGGGTTTTGATGGTGAGGTAATCCGGAAGGCTATTTCCAATGGAGCGCGTATATTGCCAATTAACAAATCGGCAGGATTAGGTAAGGAGTACATTGAACTGGGGTTTACTTATGATGAAGAGTTTCGTTCGTATTTTGATTGCGGAGGGATTGAAAATTTTCAGAATATGGTACTATTCTCCCTGGCAAAATATGCCAATATTTCTGAAATTAAACCGGCGTCATTCATGAAACGGCTGAAAAACGGTTACTACCACCGCCACATTTCGCAGGAGATGTATTTTGAAACGTTTGAGGAGTACGAAGGCTGGTATAAAAAATCTGGCTATTTCAAAGAAAATGCGCCATGGATCGCAGTTCTGACGTACTCCTCTTTTTGCGAACAAAACCAAAACGGAGTAGAAGATGACATAATTCGCAAACTTGAAGAAAAAGGATTTAATGCATTTGTAGCGTTCGGTTACCCCGAGGGGTCAGTCGCTGAAAAACTATTAGTCGATGACAGAGGGAATTCAAGGGTTTCCGGTATACTTTCTTTTTTATTTCGTTTTTCAGATTTTAAGGCTACGGATTCGCTAGAGAAATGCGGAGTACCGGTAATCAACCTGATTACCGTTTATGGAAAAGACGGAAAAACGTGGGAGAATGACCCTGAAGGTTTGAGTTCTTTGGAGGTAAGCTGGCAGTTGGGTATTCCTGAAATTGCCGGTCTTATTCAGCCTACAGTCGTATCATATCGTATCCGTGAAAAGGATGATGCAACAGGGTTTTTTATCGAACAACGAAAGCCCATACCGGAGCGTATTGACCGGGCGGTTAATCGCATAAAGGCATGGATCCGTTTACAAAGAAAAAACAACTCCGATAAAAAGGTGGCGATATTTTACTGGAACTATCCGCCGGGGAAGCAACATATCGGTGCAAGTTATCTTAACGTATTTGCCAGCATTGCGAATGTGTTGAAAAAGATGGAGGAGTGTGGATACGACGTCGGTACTGAAGCAATTGATCCCGAAATACTCCTCTCAAATTCTCTTAAATACGGGAGAAATGTCGGGAATTGGGCGCCAGGCGAACTTGAAGAGATGGTAGAAAACGGGAAATGTGTATTGCTGCCTCTGGCGGAGTACCAAAAGTGGGAGAGGAATTTATCTGTGAATTTTATGAAAGACGTCAATAAGGATTGGGGAACGGTTGAAGAATCCAATGTGATGATGTGGACTGACCCGAAGCAAGAGAAAAAATATATGGTTATTCCTGCAATACAACGTGGAAACGTTGTCATCCTCCCGCAGCCGGTAAGAGGCTGGCTGCAAGATAAGGAAGCCATGTATCATAGCAAAGATCTGTCTCCACACCATCAGTATCTGGGCGCCTATTTATGGCTGAAACATGGTTTTGGCGCTGACGCAGTCATCCATTTCGGCACGCATGGTACACATGAATGGCTGCCTGGAAAAAGCAACGGCCTCTCCGGTGACGACCCGCCGGAGGCATTGATTCAGGATTTGCCGGTAATATATCCTTATATCGTAGATGATGTCGGCGAGGGACTTATAGCAAAACGGCGGGGTGCTGCGGTTGTGATAGATCATATGATACCTCCGCTAAAAAAAGGAGGACTTTACCATGAATATGCCGGGCTTGAAGAACTGATCGGCGATCATGACCGGGCGCTTGGACAGGATGCCGCACTTGCAAGGCAATACATGGAAAATATCATAAAAAAGATTAAAGAGCTGGGAATCGAGAAAGACATAGAAATTGGTGAGTGCCTGAATATTGATACCCATAGTGATGTCCAGCATAAGTTTGATCATGAAGTCATTCATAAAATAGGAGAGTATCTTCAGGAATTGAAGCAGCTTAATATGCCTTACGGACTACATACATTTGGCCATGTACCTGATAAGTCGCTTCGTTTCTCTACTATTCAGGCGATAAAGGAGGTAGTCAAAGATATTCCTGCCGATGAATTGGACAAAAATATTCAGGAAGGGGCAAGGCGGGAATTGTCAAGTATAATCAAGGCCATGAATGGACAATATATACCAACGGGAACGGGAAATGACCCCGTAAGAAATCCAGATTCTTTGCCAACTGGGAAAAATTTTTATGCCTTTAATCCGGATAAAATCCCGAAAAAAGAGGCATGGCAGGTGAGCGTCAAGCTGACACAGGAACTCCTCGATAATTATCTGGCAAAAAATGACGGAAAATATCCCGAAAAACTTTCATTCGTTATCTGGGGCACGGAAACGATACGCCATGAAGGTGTGCTGGAATCTCAGATCCTTTACCTGTTAGGGGTTGAACCTATCTGGAATGAATGGGGGAAGGTGACAGGCATTAAAATCATTCCCAAAGAAAGGCTGGGGCGTCCGAGAATTGATATAGTCGTTTCTTCTGCTGCAGAGGAGATGTTTGGACAGTTGACACAATACATTGATCAGGCCGTTCAAATGGTAAAAAGGCTTGACGAAAAGGATAACTATGTACAACAACATATCAAGGAAGTAACCGATAAACTGATCCGAAAGGGTTGGCCACAAAAAAAGGCGGAACAATATGCAGCAATTCGAATATTTGATGAGGCTCCCGGAAGGTATGATTTGAATGTATCACGAATCGCAAGTGCAAGCGGAACATGGGAAGATAGCTCCGTTTTAGGACAGGAATATCTGAAACGGATGAGCTATGGGTACGGAAACGGCCTGTGGGGAGAACCGATGGAAGATGTCTATAAAATGGTGTTAAGCGGAACAAGGATGGTTGTGCACAGCCGCTCTACCAATCTTTACGGAACCTTTGATAACGACGATTTTTTTATGTATGCGGGCGGATTAGCCGCAGCAGTCAGGGAACTGGATGGAAAGTCGCCCGGTCTGGTTGTCGCTAATATGATGAATCCGGCTAAACCTGAAATAACGTCCATCGACAGGATGATGGGTATGGAACTGCGGTCACGCTATTGGAATCCGGAATGGGTTGAAGGAATGAAGAAGGAGGGTTTTGAAGGGGCAAACAAGATGGCTGAATTTATTGAAAACATGTGGGGCTGGCAGGTTACCGTACCAGAGACAATAGACGCTGCCCGTTGGGAAGAGACGTTTGAGGTCTATGTCGAGGATAAATACGGAATGGATTTAAAGGAATTTTTCAATAAGAAAAACCCTTATGCGTATCAAGCCCTTACGGCCAGAATGCTGGAGACTATACGAAAAGAATACTGGCAGCCGACGGAAAAAGTCGAACAAACCCTGGCGAAGGAATATGCAAAAACAGTAGTAGAACACGGCGTGGCATGTTGCGAAAACACATGCAATAATCCGGCCTTTCAGCAATACGCAACGGATATTCTAAATACCCCAGGCCTTGTAAATCCAGATGCCTTGATTCAGTATGCAGAAATTTTAAAGGTAGCTACCGGTAAGTTACTGAACGAACGAAAGGCAGAGATGGACAAGATCGTCCTTGCTCAGGCGTCTATGTCAAACCCTGTCCCTGGAAGTATTGAACAGAAAAAGGATACCGGACAAACACAGGAGAAAGAAAAGATTGAAAAAACCGATGAATGGAAATTGGAAAACGATGCTTTTGAAAATACCGAAATAGTTAAAGGGCTGGAGATGGCAGAGGTAAAAACGAACGAAGACAAAATAATCCTTAATCAATCAAACAGGCTTTGGGTTGGTATTGCAGTTGTATTGGGAGGCATCGGTTTTTTCGTTTATGGATGGACAAGGAAAAGATTTTAATAAAAGGATTAAAAATATAAGCCTTATCAATTGATCTATCTGTGGGTTCAAGTTTGTAACTTGAACCCAACGTTTTATATTGTAGATTTAACCATCGATTGTATATGGCGCGACTATCAATATTAAATTATGGGTTCAGGTTGGAAACCTGAACCCGCCGGGATCTGAACCGACCCGGGATGTTTTCAGGAGAAAATATGAAACTAATTAATCTATTGCAAAGTATTCTTTCTGTGATTTCATCAGCGATGCTCTACCCCGTGATGATTCTATTGGTCGTTCTTTTTGTATGGATGGTCATAACCACAGGAGAATTTTTTTCGGAATATCGTGAGAGAAAGAAACATACCCTTAAACGGGAAATGAAAGAATTAATTGAATCACTCATCGAATCATTATCTCAAAAAATACCGGAGATATCCCCTTTTTTGATAAGAGAGATGCCTGCTTATTTCAGGGAATATCTTGGGGAATTTATCGATGAGTTAAAGGGGGATAAGGATGGCAGAGGAATTCGTATTGAATATATACTGCAAAGCAAGGAACAAAAAATGGCCAGGAGTTTAGATAAACTCCGGCTCATGATTCGTATAGGCCCCACACTTGGATTAATGGGAACCATAATTCCTATGGGTCCTGCCCTGTCCGCTTTGTCAAAGGGCGACCTTGAAATGTTATCAAACAATATCATTATTGCCTTTACCACAACTGTAGTGGGATTAGCGATTGGGATTACTGCCTATTTTCTTTCGATGATGAAAAACAGGTGGATTCATGAGGATATAAAAAACATTGAGTATTTTACTGAAGGCATTATGAAAAATAAGGAGGAGCCAACCACTGGTGGTTTTGGAGGATAAACAGAAGGAATAGCGAAGGTTCCCCCTTTTTTTGTCCCGCCTCGGTGAGCTGTTACAGAAATGAAATATTTGAAAAAAAGACGTATGGTTATAGGAAAGGAAGCAGACCTCCATCAGGAAGATCCCATGTCAGGCGTGGCAAGCCTTTTTGATGTGGGATTAGTATTTATTGTAGGCCTTATCGGTGCCTTAATCAGCGCTTACAGCCTGCTTGATTTCCTCTCGCCAAAAACAGAAATCACGATGGTCAGGAAAAACGACAATGGTCAGGTAGAGATTGTTACAAAAAAGGGTAAACAGGTAAAAATTGAAAAAGTTACCGATAAGCAATTACAAGGAGAAGGCGCCCGGCTGGGGATAGCGTATCGGTTAAAAGATGGAAAAGTAATCTACGTGCCAGAGGGGTCTGAATAGGTAGCACTTTACTTTTCAAAAATCTAAACTGTTACGGATTTTGTGATTTGGGCATTGGAATTTTACCGCTTCACGGTGAACCAGCACAGTACATGGTCCCATTATCCGCATAAACTCATGGGTTCAGGTTTGCAAACCTGAACCCGTCGGGAGTCGTGTAACGTTTACACTGAATAGTTAGCTTATATCTTTTCTTTGCACCCTCTACCGCCTCTGTGGTAAATCTTGTTTTTTCTCCAACTCAAACAAAAAATATACAACCCCCATCATATAAATATTCATCGGAAAGGCAGACAATCTCAAGACCAAGATTCAATAAGTGCTCTTTTAATCGCTGCCCGTCCGCGTGCAGCCCGATATTTCCATTAAAAAATATGCTTTTCCCCCATACACCTGCTGTGCCCCCGATAAAGCCGTTCTTATGATTCCGTATGCGTATTTCTTCGGGGTTAAAATAAAAACAGGAAAATCCCTTTCCCAACAATACCTTTTCTATTCCCTTGTCAGAAGTGACATAGTTGTTTCCGTACAAATGGACAAGGCTGCATCGTGTATAGGCCTGAGGCAATTGAATAAACTCTTTCTCTCTGTTTATTTCTAAAATTATAGGGTCAGTATATCCGGGTTTGTGAAATAAGAAACCGGGCGTACCAATGCAGTTATATTGGACGCTGTTGGCGAAATCATTTCCTACATCCATTTTTCCTTTTAGATAGGCAATACTATGGCGCTCTAAAAATTCGAATAACCCAACCGGTGCATTTGGAGCAACCACAAGGTGGTCGTTATCCTGGTAGATGAAAATATCCGGATGCCCCGAAATGGAATCGTACGTCAGTCCGTTCGTTTGAAACGCAAAGACGTCTTCAACGTATCCCTTTAACGTGGTGATCACCCTTTTCGACGATCTGGAATCAATTATCGCAAACATCTATTTGATACCGAGAAAAAGTATGGTTACCTGTAAACTGAACAGCATACCCCCTCGATTGTAATCGTGTCTTGTTTGCCTGCTTGTACCCTATGGCATAATGCATCTGTTTATCGGAAACAGATATTCTGATTTTACCCGAAGTATTTTCCTTCAATTTCGCATGAATGATCTCTTCCCATATCTTTGTCATAACCATTTCCTTAAAAGCAGGGTGAAATGGACCGTCTATCAGGGATTTTCCGGTAACGAGTTCATCGGAGGGATGCAGCCCCATCCGTATGACGGATACGTTGTTCCTTTCAAATATACGCACGAGACCTTTTGTCCACTCTACCGCCTGTTCAAGTGATAACGGAATATACTTCCCCTCCCGATACCGCTTTTCCAGGGCGGTTCCCTTCACAATAATTGCGGGATAAATTCTCGTATTACTGGCGCCGAATGAAACGATATCGTTGGTGGTTTGAATAGACTGTTCGTAACTGTCTTCCGGCAGGCCTATCATCATCTGAAGGCCAAGTTCGAAACCATATGTGCGGATCATCCGGGAGGCATTTTGAATATCTTCGGGGGTATGCCCGCGTCCTGATTGATTTAAGACATTCCGGCTGGTGGACTGCGCACCCAGCTCAATGGTAGTTACGCCGTATTTCTTCAGCAATTCAAGGATGGTTTCGTTGATATAGTCGGGTCTGGTTGATAATCTGATGCCCGATACCTTCCCGTTTTTTACAAACCAGAAGGCCTCTTTCAGATACTGTTCCTGAAGATCAATAGGTATCCCCGTAAAACTTCCGCCAAAAAAGGCGATGTTTATGATTCTGTTTGCGGGTATTGTTTCAAGGTATTGCGCGACAATATGCCGAATCTCTTTTGGCTGCGGGATGGAATGCGTTCCGCTTATTTTAGTCTGATTGCAGAAGACACATTGGTGCGGGCAGGCAAGTTCCGGGATGAATATAGGTATATTAGAATATTTTTTCACGATAACCTCGCAAAAGTGTATCATAATGTTTACCATACCATTATTTAATAGTATAGGAATTTTCATTTTTTTAATGTATGTTTGTGGGCAAATGTAGTTGTAACATATTTATTTGTTAGCGGATATGATAGCCGCCACATGTAGTGGCGAGGCGTGCCTTGCTACGACATTAAATGTTTAGCGATTTCAATATTTTAAGTTAAGCAATGAATAAACCCACCCCTCAATCCCCTTCTGTTAAGGGTTGACAAAATTGTGGATGAAGGAATGTTTGCGCTTACAGGCAAAAAAACCACTAAAGACGCCTGACGCTGTTTTTTTATACACCGGGGAGGGTGTTGTACTTATGTTTATACACATCTTTTTCGTTTCCCTAGAGTCATTGTGGCGAGGGAGAAGATACATTAAGAAATTTAGCTGGGCACAGAAACACTGAATAATTATAATCATCTCTTTTGAGTAAATACAAACTGTATTACAAGGAGATGACGGATGAATAAAGGAATACCAGAGTGATTATGCGGAAGGCCGTTTATCCACGACGCCCTTCAGGCAATCATGGAGGAAGTTCAAGGCGGGTATAGTTTATCGAGGATGGAAATAGCCAGACGTGTTTGTAGTCGGTTAAATTGGGGCAATGCGTTAGGGGGCAGCCGCAATTAATGAGTTGTCGGGTAGGGCTATTACGGTTGCATTGTTTAGGCTTGATAGAATTACCACCGCCGCTGACGCGCAATGGGAATGGCCAAGGACTGGTGCGGCAAAAAGCAAAGCTTCCGCTGCTAAGCGTATTGGAGACGGACATTCAAAGCCTGACGGATTGGTTTTTTTCAACCACGTGACTCTTGCTGTTACGCCAGAGCGTCTTTGTCTGGGCGTGTTAGACGCAGAACTGTGGGTGCGCGACTTTGAAGACCGCGATAAAAATGACAAGCGAAAACAAAAGCCTATCGGGGAAAAGGAAAGTTATCGTTGGCTGGAAGGTTGCCGTAGAGTCTGTGAGTTAAGCGAACAACTCACCCGGCACAATGCTCGTAAGCATTTCAGATCGGGAAGGTGATATCTACGAATGGCAGATAGAGATATATTTTAAAGTATTAAAGAGCGGTTGCAAGATAGAAGAGCGCCAATTGGAGACAGCGGAGCGTATCAAGCCGTGTATTGCTCTTTATATGATAGTGGCATGGCGGGTATTG
>NZ_CAADGZ010000050.1:0-24328 GCF_900696675.1 uncultured Candidatus Kuenenia sp.
CGTGGTGATGGCCATCCCGGAAGTGAAGTACTTTGGCGAGGCATGTCACGTTTGGCTGATATTGAAGTTGCTTACGAACTTTACACCACTTAGCCTTCAGCTCAATTGGCCGTACAACTACGGTGCTCTTGAAATTTGTGGGTAAAGATTAGCTTTATTAAGGGGGACTTTTCTGGCAGGTTGCTTAACTTAATGACATTGGGTTACAAACCGGAACCCGCGAATGTAGTTTCCCGTGCCATTACGTTCCCAAACAGACACTTCACTATGTTCAGTACAAGGTTTGAGAACGAGTTGTGCTTCGGTAGTTTAATAGATTACGCTGAATAGTTACCAATAAGTTGAGGTAAACAACCCCCTTGCTTCCTTATTAATGGGAAATGCTGTACAGTTGGCAGTCGGCAAATTACAGACGGCAGTCTGTAGAAATTATTATAAAAACCACAGCTTATTGAGAAGTTACAAAACAATTTTTATGCCGTTTTCGTATAGGTAAACATTGAAGTTCGTTGAAAGGGATTAAAATGTATAAATCAGTAAAACTGCACAAATGCCAGGCAGCATATATTGCTGTACTATTTTCTTCCATACTGTTTTTTCAAAACCTTGCCGTAGCGGCATGGTCGACCAGTCCTCTTGAGAATACGGCAATTTGTACTGCCAAGGGACAACAAAGCGCAATCCAGGCGATAGGTGACGGCGTAGGCGGCGCTATTATAGTATGGGAAGATACCCGTAATGTTCACTTTGATATTTTTGCACAGCGAATTGATGCAAAGGGAAATGTGCTGTGGCAGAAAAATGGCGTGCCTGTGTGCCTGGCAGAAGAAAACCAGAGGCAGCCGAAAATTATCAGCGACGGAGCAGGCGGCGTTATTATTACATGGCACGATTTGCGCCGCGGGATTAGTGACAGTGATATTTATGCGCAAAGGATTGATGCAAGCGGAAGTCCCCTGTGGAAAGTGGATGGGATAACGGTATGTGATGAAATTAATGAGCAAGACAGCCCGTGCATCGTTACGGACGGAGCAGGCGGCGCTATTATCATATGGCAGGATACCAGGACAAATTATGATGATTTGTATGCACAGAGAATCAATCACAATGGAGAGGTATTGTGGAAAGAGAATGGCGTTCCTGTTTGTCTGGTATATGGGTCCCAAAGCGCGCCCGTTGCCGTAGAAGATGGCCACGGTGGCGCTGTTATCGTGTGGCAGGATTTCAGAAAAACATTCGCCGATCTCTATGCCCAGCGAATCGATAGCAGCGGCAGTATTTTGTGGGACAAAGCAGGCGTTACCGTATGCGGTGCGCGGGGACACGAGAGCTATCCCGTTATCACTGGCAACGGCGCGGAAGGCGCAATCATTGCCTGGATGGATATGCGAAATGACAATACCGATATTTTTGCACAACAATTGGATGGAAATGGCGACATCATATGGGAGACGGACGGCATTCCCATTTCAATCGCACAGGAAAAACAGGATTATCCGGTGATTGCAACGGATGGAGCAGGGGGCGCGATTATTGCATGGTGGGATTTACGCAGCGGAAAATATGATATTTACGCTCAACGCGTTGACCTTGAAGGAAATTCCTTGTGGAAGGACGACGGATTGCCTGTATGTATTGAAGCCGGCATTCAGAATTATGTAGCAATCGCCGGGGATGGCGCAGGCGGCGCTATTTTATCCTGGAACGATAATCGATCTTCATCATTTGATATCTATGCACAAAGAATTGATTCCGGCGGCAATTCCCTTTGGAACAATAACGGTACGCTGGTGAGCGCTGCAGAGGATACACAATGTTATTCAGCTATTGTGGGTGACGGAAATGGCGGCGCAATTATTGTGTGGCAAGACGAACGTAATACGGATAAGAGTTATTGGGATATCTATGTCCAGAAAATTAACGCGGCAGGATTATTGGGGACTCAATAACTTTTTGGCAAATTGTGGTAGTTGGTAGTTGTGGAATTGTCCCGGTAAAAAATTTGAAGATTTCCATTTTTTGAAAAAGTAGGGGGAGAAGCATTTGTCAGTTCGGGCACGAACTCATTTATGACAATTTATAGCAAATGCTTCACCCCTATACTGTGAAACTACCAGCCAACAGCCTTTTGCCCATTGTATCTGCCAAACATATCCTGCAATTTGTAAAAAATATCCTTTATGGCAGCCATATTATTCATGGCATACAGGTTCCATGAATATTGGAATTGTTCTATAGGCCGTAAAAAATCTTCGGCGTCTTCTTCCGCTACCTTGTTTACCGCCGCGTGCTCCAGCCTTAAAGTAGGAATGCGCTCCTCATTTTTACTAATAAGTTCAGCGGGGATGATACCATTCCATTCTCTGGAAAAACCTTCTACGATATAGGCCTCCCCATATTTATCAAACAATTGATACCATACATGCGCAAAGGCGGTCAGATTATTCTTATCTATTACCCATCCCCATACGATTTCCCCGTCAATCTCTAATTTTTCCAATTGTGAAAAGAAGAGAAATACAGAGTCCTCGCAATCGCCTTGTTTCCGTTGTGCGGTTTCTATGGGTGTTTGCCAATAATCTGTTTTTGGGGGGTCGGCGTGATATTCCAAAGCAAATGCTATTTCTTTGTACGCTTCGTATATTTGTTCTCCATTAACAAATGTATTCGCGCACCATTCCCGGTAAAGCAAACTTTCCGGCAGGATGCAATCTTTGTTTTCACCATTCAAGGGAAATGTATTTATCTGCCACGTATCATGTACAGGTTTATACCCTTTTCCCTCTAAAAACAAATCCGCATACGAAATATCAGCAAATACCCCTGCGCAAAAAGAAGTCGCTATCACCAGGGAAGCAATCATTGAACCGATGAAATACTTCATACTATTCACCTCCTCATATACAATTTTGGAGAATGCACACAGCCCTTTAATTTCTACTTTAACGAAAGTGTTTAAAAATTATTCCTTTAGCCATCGTGCGGCATCTTTTGCCCAGTAGGTAAGAATAATGTCCGCACCCGCCCGTTTGATTGCGGTGAGTATTTCAAGCGCAACACGTTTTTCGTCAATCCATCCTTTTTCTGCCGCAGCCTTAACAATGGAAAATTCTCCGCTGACATTATATGCTGCGATAGGATAATTAAAGTTTTCTTTCAGATTGCGGATAATATCCAAATAGGCCAGCGCTGGTTTTACCATAACGATGTCCGCTCCTTCCTCAATGTCCAAAGAAACCTCCCGCAACGCTTCCACCGCATTGTGCGAGTCCATCTGATACGATGAGCGGTCTCCCATTTCCGGAGTAGATTCTGCCGCCTCCCGGAAAGGGCCGTAAAATCCTGAAGCATATTTTGCGGAGTATGCCATAATCGGTATCTGGCGGAACCCTTCCCGGTCAAGCGCTTCTCTTATCGTGCCGATGCGGCCATCCATCATATCGCTAGGCGCTATGATATCCGCCCCCGCATTTGCGTGTGAAACCGCCTCTTTTGCCAGGAGTTCCAGTGTCTTATCATTGTCGATCTCAAAGTGTCCTGTATGTTCATCCGCCTTGAGGAATCCACAGTGTCCATGGCTAGTGTACTCGCACATGCAAACATCCGTAAGTACCAGTATATCTCTTGCCTCTTTTTTTATTGCCGTAATTGCTTTCTGTATGATGCCGGCATCAGAATATGCGTCAGAGCCCAGTTCGTCTTTCACTTCAGGGATGCCAAAGAGGATTATGCCGGGAATCCCTATTGCTTCCAATTCCTTTACCTCTTCCGTAAGAATATCGACAGACATCTGGTAGTTACCGGGCATAGAGGGTATCGGTTGTTTAATGCCCTTGCCCGGCCTTACAAAAAGCGGCATAATTAAATCATCCACAGAGAGATGCGTTTCCCGCACCAGCCTTCTTATATTTTCATTCTGACGTAATCTTCGCAATCTTTGTTTCGGGAAGCTCATTTTTTCGTTCCTTATAAATTTTTTGTAAAAGTATAAAAATATTATAGTAAATACCATCATAAAAAAAAATTAAAAAGTTACTCATTCACCGCATGTTAGTTTACAGGAATTTTAGATTTTAGATTAATTCAAAATCCATAATTTAAAATTTTATCACGCCAAATTACCGCTAAATTTCTAAAATCAGTCTGACCTGGATATTTGCGCGGCGCCCGGAACTGTCGCCAAACGTGATAGGAATTCTTTGATGAGGCAAGAGCACGCGAGCCAGAATTAAAACATGAGCCATGTCTTCCGTTGCAAAGAACGCAAGAAAGGGGTTCTGAACGTACGGTAGTGTTGACCCTGTCAGGATTGTTTTGCCATGACCCCATGAACGGTTACAAAAAACGGGGTGCGCGGGAGAACGGCGAATTTCTTACAAAAGCAACCCCTGTGACCCGGGATTTACTGAAATTCTGAATAGAAATGCTATCTGCCAAGTTCAGAGGCCGCATTTTCATCTAAGAACCAGTGTAATTCGCCATGCACGGGTTTTACCATTTGTGCCGGCAAGGGCGCTGGCGCCGATTCTTCCAGAATAATTTTTTTTACTGCAGCGGCCTTGTTTTTCCCTGTTATCAGAAAAATAATGCAATGGGCGTTATTAATTACCGGCAAGGTTAGCGTAATTCGTTCCGGCGGTGGTTTGGGGGCGTCAAATACAGGGGCTACCCAGCGGTTTTTTTCTTTCAGAAGGGGATGGTTTGGGAATAGCGAAGCGGTATGCCCGTCCTCTCCCATGCCAAGCAATAAAAGGTCAAAACGGGGCAACTCTTCGCCTTTTATATGAAAAACCTCCTGCAGTTTTAATTGATACAGGGCTGCCATTTCTGTCGGTCCCACAGAGGTATTGGGCGTATAAATCCTGGAAGACGGAATATCAACATGATTGAAAAGATGCTTACAGGCTAAATAATAGTTGCTTTCCGGATTAACCTGTGGTACACAGCGTTCATCCGCCCAGAAAACATGCCAGGCTTTCCAGTTGATTTCAGAAAAGACCGGTTCTGAGGTCAATGCGGGAAACAGCAATTCGGGCATAGAGCCTCCGGACAAAGCCACAAGAAAGCGATTTCGTTCAGAGACCGCTTTTTTTGCACATTGGACGATATACCCGGCCATTATTTTTATAAGATCTGTGGCAGGTAAGATATGGTAATTCATGTTCAGTTGTGAAATAGTTATCGTTTAGGGTTAAATACAGGGGTTCCACTTGCGGTCATCAGCCTTTATAAATTCATCTGCCTTGCTGGGACCACAAGTCCCCAATTCATAAAACGCCAAAGGAGGGGCATATTCGCTTTCCCATCCCTGGATGATTGGGTCTATTATTTTCCATGCCAATTCAATCTCATCACTCCTTGTAAAAAGGGAGGCATCCCCCTGTAAGGCATCGAGAATAAGCCTTTCGTACGCATCGGGCAGGATGTTTTCACCAAAATCCTGTTCGTACAGGAAGTCCATGCTTACCGTGCGGGTTTTCATCCCGGCGCCAGGCAACTTCGTTTCAAAGCCCAAACGCATTCCTTCATTTGGCTGCAGGCATAACACTAATTTATTTGGAGGCAATTGTTCTCCGGGCGGTAAAGGAAACATTAAATGGGGCACATGCCGGAATTGAATTGAAATTTCAGTGACCTTGCTGTTAAGCGCCTTACCGGAACGCAGATAAAAAGGCACGTTTCGCCAACGCCAATTATCAATAAACAGTTTTAAAACAGCAAAGGTTGCCGTTTCCGTCCCCCGCGCGACGCCCTTTTCATCCCGATATGTCCGGTATTGTGCGCGAACGGTATATTTAGCTACCTCTTCCGGCTTAATGGGGCGAACCGCTTTAAGTACTTTTACCTTTTCGTCACGCAGAGAGGTGGCGTTAAACCCAGCCGGCGGCTCCATTGCGGTGAGTGTAAGCAACTGCAGCAGATGATTCTGAAACATGTCGCGCAATATGCCTGCAGTATCGTAATATCCCGCCCTGTTCCCCAGCCCCACCTCTTCCGATACGGTAATTTGGACGTGGTCTATATAGTTTCGGCTCCAGAGCGGTTCGAAGATTGCGTTGCCAAAACGAAATACCAATAAATTTTGCACGGTTTCCTTGCCAAGGTAATGGTCAATGCGATACACCTGGCTTTCATCAAAGACCTGATGTACATGGTTGTTCAAATCAATGGCGGAAGCAAGATCTCTCCCGAATGGTTTTTCAATAATGATACGGCGCCAATATTCATCCGATTGTTGCGCCATTCCAGCCTCGCCCAGCTTGCTCACTATTACAGGGTAAAGGATTGGTGGCGTAGAAAGATAAAAAAGGCAATTGGCGCCTATGTCCTGTTTTTTACCTAAATCAACCAAAAGCCTGTTTAAGGTTTTGTAATCTTCCAGATTGTCGTAATCCGCCCGGTGGTAAATTAATTTTTTCTCAAATTTAGACCACTTGCAAATTCGGTCTTTACTGTGGCGGGAGTAAATTTCAATGCTTTCCGCTAGTTTTTTGCGAAAACCTTCGCTATCCATTTCAGTGCGGGCTACACCAACAACCGCAAGCTTCTCAGGCAACAGCCCGTCACAATCCAGCCGAAAGAGGGAAGGGATCAATTTCCGCTCGGTTAAATCGCCTGAAGCGCCAAAAATTACAATTGTTGCTGGGTTGGGGATTTTTCTTAAAACATCTTTGTTCAATTTACAGGCGTCAACAGACGCAATAGGTTTTTTTCCCATTTGTTATTTTTCCTTCCAGTTTGCATGAAACACGCCGGATGTATCAATACGCTCAAATGTGTGGGCGCCAAAATAGTCGCGTTGCGCCTGTATAAGATTTGCGGGTAAAAACCCGGAACGATACGCATCGAAGTAGGCAAGTGAAGCGCTCAGTGCCGCTGCCGGTATGCCCAGTTCAAATGCGGTTTTTACGGCGAAACGCCATGAAGCCTGCCTGCTTTGTACGGCATGTTTAAATCCGGCGTCCAATAATAAATTCGGCAAATCGGGGCGGCTCCGGTATGCGCGTGTTATATCATCAAGCAGCTTTGCGCGAATAATGCATCCGGCGCGCCAAATACTGGCAATTTCTCCTAAATCCATATTGTACCCATATTCCTCCGAAGCCCTTTTCAGAAGATTCATACCTTGGGCATAGGAGCAAATTTTGGATGCATAAAGGGCATCCCTAACCGCAGCGATGATTTTTCCCCTCTCATCGGCATAGTTATTTTTTGGGCCGGAAAGGATTTTAGACGCCTCCTGGCGTTCTTTTTTCATGGAAGAAAGAATACGCGCATCCACTGCCGCAGTAATTGTGGGAACGGGCGCCCCTATATCAATCGCATTCTGGCTTGTCCATTTTCCAGTGCCCTTCTGTCCGGCTTTATCCAGGATCATTTCCAACAGAGGGCGCCCGGTTTTGTCGTCTGATTTAGTAAAAATAAACGCCGTAATTTCAATAAGGAACGAAGAAAGCTCTCCATTATTCCATTCAGTGAAAATTTCATGAAATTCTTCCGGGGCAGGATTTATGGTTGATTTCAGCAAGGCATAGCTTTCCGCTATAAGCTGCATATCGGCGTATTCTATGCCATTGTGCACCATTTTAACGTAATGACCAGCACCGCCATGCCCAATATACGCAACGCAGGGCAGCCCATCTTCCGGAGCCTTTGCCGCAATTGCGGACATCAATGGCTCAATCAGGGCGTATGCCTCTTTTGTACCACCTGGCATAAGGCTGGGCCCGAAACGCGCCCCTTCTTCTCCGCCGGAAACACCCATTCCAATATAGCGAAGTTTATTTGACTCCAGCTCCTTTGTCCTTCTTTCCGTATCGGAGAAATACGAATTTCCCCCATCGATAATGATATCCCCTTCATCCAGCCATGGTTTTAATTCGGCAATAACGGCATCAACCGCTCCGCCTGCTTTCACCATAATTTGGATTATGCGTGGACGCTCAAGACTTGCAACGAATTCTTTTGGTGAATACGTCGCGGTAATCTTCTTGTTTTTTGCCTCGCCCGACATAAATTCATGAGTCCTCTCCGCAGTACGGTTGTAAACTGAAACGCTAAAACCGTGATCCGCAACGTTAAGAACCAGATTTTGCCCCATTACTGCGAGGCCAATAAGACCAAAGCTGTTTTTCTGCATGATAACCTCCACTTATGCCACTTTGTGGCATTACTCAGAAGAAAACTCCAAATTTCAAAAAAGTGTAACTATTCAGCGCAATCTATTAAACTACCGAAATCGGTATTCCGGCGCGGGTTCAGGTTGCGAACCTGGACCCGCCATGAGTCGTGTAATGTTTAAGCTGAGAAACCAAAAACGCAACCATTTGTAACAATTATCGGATTTCATTATTTATAGTTTATAAACTGCATTGCAAAGTCATTGTCCAGGTCTTTAAGTTCCTTCATAACCATCTGGAGATCGTCAATCTTTTGCCCTGAAACACGTACCTGATCTTCTTGTATTTTTGCCTGAACCTTGAGTTTTAAATTTTTTATAACTTTAACGATCTCCTTTGCATTGTCAGTGGGTATTCCCGTTTGCAATGTAATCGTCTGCCGTTTCGTTCCCCCAACGGCATCTTCCGTTTTGCCAAAGGTGAGTGCCTTTAGCGGGATATTTCTTTTCGCCATTTTTTCCTTTAAAATTTCCGTCAGTGCTGACAATTTATAATCATCCTCGGCAAACAGTATAATGGTGTCATCTTTATTTAATGTAATCGAGGACTTGCTTCCTTTGAAATCATATCTTACGGCTATTTGTTTTTGCGCCTGGTCGATAGCGTTTTTTATCTCATGCATTTCGACCTTGCATACTATGTCAAATGAATGCGTTTCAGCCATAATTATCTCTCCTTACATTACATGATATAATAATCATAAATTTTAACATTTGTAACACTTTGGTTTTTTTTGAAAAAACCGTCTTTTCGTGAACCCCATGCTTCAGCATGGGGTTCACGAAAAGACAATTAATACCCCAATTGTCTTATTTCCTCTTCCGAAAATCCGACGTAATGGGCGACTTCGTGACGGACTACTTTTTTAATCCTTTGTTTAATCTCTTCTTCCGAACGGCAGACAGATTCTATATTTTTCTGGAAAAGAGTAATCTTTTCCGGTAATGTGCCCGAATGCCAGACACTTTTTTTGTTCAGGGGAATACCCTGAAAAACTCCGAGAAGCATCCTGTTTGGCTTTAACTTCAGTTTTTCAAGTATATAGGTACTGGGTCTGTCTTCCACAACGATAGAAACATTTTCCAGGCGGGTTTTTATGTTTTGCGGCAATTCCTTTATTGCATCCAGCGCCAGTTGTTCGAAATGTGTTAAGCCCTTGTCGTGCGGCTTTTCATTTACTACCTTGCCAAAAAAATATTCTTCCGCATCGACTATTTTATATTTGATAATAAACACCTTGCCAACAAAAAAGAGCAGTCCGCCCACCATAGATAATACAACCCATATATTCCAGCCATGCATCATCATAACACTGCCCAATGCCCCCAAAAGCGAAGCAATGGCAAAGAACCCAAGCAATGCAGAGAACCCTCTGGTATCCGTCTCGCATACTTCATCAAATACCAACGGAGATATCTGCTTACTGCAGCGAGAGCATTGTAGTGTGCTGCCTTTACAAAATTCTTCCATATGGTGCGTTTTACCACAATGAAAACATTTAAGTGGGATATCGTCTTTTACCATAAGATATAATATAAAACAAACAGAGCGTTTAACCACGAAACACGAAGGGCACGAAGAAAAATTTACAAAAAAGAAGAGATTTTCCCAAGGGAATACTATATTGCCCTCCAAAATCTTACACAGAGTACCCCACAAAAACCACTTAAATTATGGTTAAAAGCATTTATTTCCCCAAAACCTAATTTGCTGGATAGACATTTCAATGTTTTTACTTAAACAATGCACAAACCCACCTCTTAATCCTCTCCCGAGAAGGAGCTTATCAAATTCCCGTCTTGGGAGGGGTAGGGGCGGGTAAAAATGAATGCCGTTGAGTTTTCGTCTTTTAAAAACCCAACCTAATTTGATTGACTATAAAAGAAAAAGCATCCACAATAGTATATCGTTTTCTCCTGCCAGACATATAGCGGCACGCAGAATATTAATATGAACGTGTATTTTGATATGATTTGAGCAAATCAATTTAACAATCAATTTGTTTTTTACAAAAAATGAGTTATTTTAAATCAAATCCCTATCGTATTATCCTCTTTGGCTTTATTTTTATTATCATAATCGGCACCTTCCTTTTAGCCCATCCTGTCTCTTCGACTTCAGGCGAACCGCAATCAGTGACAGACGCTTTTTTTGCCGCTACCTCAGCAATTTCCACCACCGGTTTGAGCGTTGTAGATATAGGGAAGTTTTATACAATATTTGGCCAGGTGATAATCCTTATGCTTTTCCAAATTGGCGGGTTGGGGTATATGATCTTTATTGTTTTGATAATGTATGGGCTTGGCATTCGATTATCTTTAAGCGGCAGAGTAGTTTTAGAAGAATCCTTTAGTTCGCATCCTTATGAAGATATTTTACGGTTTAGTAAAATTATTTGCCTCATTGCCTTTGTATTTGAATTTTCCGGCGCTGTATTTCTGACCCTCTTTTGGATGAAGGAATTTCCCTTAAAAGAGGCGGTGTATTTGGGCATATTTCATTCTATTTCAGCATTTTGCACTGCCGGTTTTAGTTTATTTCCGGATAATTTTTGTACATATGGTAACAGCATTTATTTTAACTTTGTCATCAACGGCTTATGTATTGCCGGCAGTATTGGGTTTCCGGTGATCTATGATATTTATCAAACATTTTTTGTGAAATCGCCGGAAGATGAAATGCTGCGGAAGATTTCAGTTCATACGAGGCTGGTAATGGTTATGATGCCGCTTCTCATATTTTCCGGGTGGATTTTGATTTTTCTTTTTGAATGGCATTCCCCGTTTCCTACTTTTAAAGACAGGGTGTTGACGACATTGTTTCAGACAATTTCCACTTCTACCACAACTGGGTTCAATACGGTAAATATCGGCACGATGAAAATCTCGTCATTGACTATGATGCTTCTGCTGATGTACATAGGCGCACCTGCCGGAGGCACCGGGGGAGGCGTTAAATCTACCACCTTTGGCGTCCTGATTGCGTCTATTTTTTCGGTTGTTTCGATGGAAGAAGAACCCATATTGTTTAATAAACGTATATCGGCAAAAATCAGGGCAAAGGCATTTGCTATCTGTACCCTGGCACTGCTCGTGATTATTACGGATATATTAATTCTCTCTGCCACTGAAAAGGCAGCATATATTGATATTGTGTATGAAACCTTTTCTGCCTTTGGCACTGTAGGGCTTTCCACAGGAATTACTCCTTCACTAAGCGTCGCCGGCAAGTTCATTATTTGCGCCACAATGCTGATTGGGAGGATAGGCCCGCTCGTCATAGGCTATTCCGTTTGGAGCAGGAAAAAAACAGTTTCCATTAAATACCCGCAAGGAATTTTTATGGTGGGTTAGTAAATAATAATTTTAAAGGAGTAATAAAGGCATGAGACAATTTGCGGTAATTGGATTGGGAAGGTTTGGCTTCAAGGTGGCAGAAGTATTGGCGAAAAAAGGAGCATCGGTAATTGCGATTGACCGGCGGCAGGATTTAATAGAAAAAATAAGCGATTTTGTTACCAAGGCAATTCAGATAGATAGCGCCAATGAAGAGGCGCTTATAGCCAGCGGCATTAAGGAGGTAGATGTGGCTATAATCAGTATTGGCGAAAATATTGAATCGAGCATCCTCACCACGGCACTGGTCAAAAATATTGGCATAAATGAGATCATTTCCCGTGCGTGTACCTCGCTTCACGCACAGATATTAAAAATGGTAGGTGCCACACGCGTAATATTCCCCGAAGAAGATATGGGTGTTCGCGTGGCAAACAGTGTTTTGTCTCCGGGCATATTGGAATACATGGAACTGGGCGCAGATTATACCCTTGCAGAAATTGAAGCGAAAAAAGAGTGGATTGGCAGCACGATAAACGTATGGGATGTAAAGAATAACTTTGGGGTTAACGTTGTGATTATAAAGAGGAAGATTGTTGAAACTGTGGAAAAGGCAGAAGAGGCAAAAGAGACAGAAGAGGCAAAAGAAAAAGAAATAAAAGTACTGCCCACCGCCAATTATAAAATTGAAGAAGGCGATGTTTTTATTATTTTAGGCGATAAGAAAGATATCGAGAGATTTGAGAAAAAATGGAAATAATGACAGGTTTTTCTTCTCAGTCCATACAATTTTACTATCCTTTTACAGTATTCCACGATAAAAAAATCTTTTTTTATAAGCTTTTCGTATCCTCTCGAAATTTCATGGTAAAAGATTGGCAAAGAACCACGGATTCCCATAAAAGTAACAAAAGATTATGTTGAGAAATGAACGATAACATGCTATTTTCTTACCATAAACATACTCAAGGGGTCCACAAAGTGTGATTTCAAAAATGCTATAACTATTTATGTCAACAAAAGTTAAATCTAGTTTTAGAAATCCCTGTTTGTGAACTCTTACAGTATAATCTCTTTCTATTCATCACCACACCCTAACATGGACAAGCGGAAACCAAACAAGCATGATAACGATAAAACAAAATTTTTTATAGGAACAATTGGATTTTAATCTGGATACCAACAAACAATAACCGTGAACTTTTTAATAAATAATAAATATATTCCAAAACGCCTGCAGGAGAAAATATATACCTATCTTCGCGGGCTGGTTAAATTACGCAGTTCGTCAAGAGCGATCTCCCTTGGCGTTGCCATCGGGATATTTGTTGCCGTGACGCCAACTATCGGACTACAAATTTTTATCGCCGCTTTTCTCTCGTCGATCTGCAATGCCAACCGGCCTGCGGCTATTATCTTTGTATGGACAACAAATCCAATAACCTTTCCTTTTGTCTATGGGTTTACCTACTGGGTGGGCAACCTTTTCTGGAGCGGCCCTCCGCTCTTTAAAGTCAAAGAAATTTTAATGAAAACTGACCATGCATTGGATAAAGGGGAAGTATGGCATTTCTATGACCGGTTAAAAACAATCCTGGCTCTCTGGAGAAATATTTTCATCCCCCTCACAATCGGTGGAATAATTGTGGGCGCTGTTGCAGGGGGTATTGCCTACTTAATTACATTGCGGGTGATTCTGTATTGTAAAAAGCATTTCAGGCACACCCACCACGAAGATACATGAATTTCTGCCGGTTCAATATGAAGGACGGCATATCGTTTCAGCGAGCGGAATCCGCCCTGGAACATTTTCTCAAAAAGTTAAACTGTTGCCTTGTTTTTAAATTTTCAAGCCAAATGAGAAAGGGAATAAAAGAATGAATATAACCTTTATCGGTGCGGCAAGAATGGTTACCGGCTCTTGTTTTTACATCCAAACGAAAGAGGCAAATCTGCTCATTGACTGCGGTTTTTTCCAGGGGTCAAAAGAAAATGAAGAACAGAACGCCAACTCTTTTTCCTTCGACCCCTCCGGGATACACTATCTTTTGTTGACGCATGCCCACCTTGATCATTCGGGACTCATTCCAAAACTGGTGAAAGATGGTTTTAAAGGGAAAATACTTGCCACAAACGCAACGGTTGAATTGTGCCGTATCATGCTTATGGACTCAGCTTATATACAGGAACGTGACGCAGAATGGGACAATAAGAAACGGGGCTGGGCTGGGAAGCCTTTATTAACACCCTTATACACTGCCGATGAAGCCGCCGACAGCCTTGATTATTTTCAGGGAATAGAGTATGGCACAATAGAGGAAATCGGGAACGGGATAAAGGTGAGATTTCAGGATGCAGGGCATATTTTGGGGTCTGCGATTGTTGAGTTGTGGGTAAACGAAGATGCCTCCGGAGAAAAAAAGCTCGTTTTTTCAGGCGATCTCGGGCAAAAAAATATACCTGTTGTAAATGACCCAACTCCCATAGAGGAAGGGGACTATGTATTTATAGAATCCACTTACGCCAATCGGAGACACAAGGGCATAAACGAGACAACCGAAGAATTAAGACAAGCGGTAACAGAGTCATTGGAAAGGGGGGGGAATATAATTATCCCCGCCTTTGCCGTTGGACGAACACAAAACATCCTCTATCTTTTAAAAAAACTATCGATAGGGGGGAAATTAGACCATCTCCGGGTCTTTGTTGACAGCCCAATGGCAATACGCGCCACCAGGGTTACATTAAATCATCCTGAGTGCCTTGATGATGAAACCCTTGAACTTATCAGGGAAGGGAAATTTTCCGGGAATAATCTCACGTTAAAATTTACGGAGGCCGTGGAAGAATCCATGGAATTAAACAAGATAAAAAGCGGTGCGATTATCATTTCCGCCAGCGGGATGTGTAATGAAGGCAGAATTCGCCATCATTTAAAACACAATTTGTGGCGCCCGGAATGCAGCGTTATCTTTGTGGGATTCCAGGCATATGGCACGCTGGGAAGAAGGATAGTAGAAGGCGCCACTATGGTAAAACTCTTTGGTGAGGAAATTGCCGTAAAAGCGAAGATTTATACGATTGGAGGTCTTTCTGCGCACGCTGACCAGGAAGGTCTTATGGACTGGCTCAATAAATTCAAAAGAAAGCCCAGACGTATTTTCGTGATACACGGCGAGGAAGAAACGGCACTCGGCTTTGTTGATGCCATTAAGAAACAGATGAACACCGACACTTGTGCACCGCTTCGCATGGAAGTTATTACCATCTAAAACTATGCCGTCACAGTTACATACACTTCCATGGTTTTTCCAGGTTGAGACAGGTTTTAAACCTGCCCCCTGCCGAATTACCACGTTTTATCAGGAAAAGGAGGATCGTTTCATGACCAGATTGTTTAAAAGCAGATCGAAAAAAACAGGTTTGCCCCCGGGATCTCTTATTCATATTGGCGAGAAGAAATTGGCGAAGGTAAAAATAACTGCCACGGAATACAGTGGGACAAGCTGCCTTGAAAGGGAAATACCGGACATCAAAGAATGCTTTCCGCTGAAAAACGACCAAATGACAACGTGGATCAATATCTGCGGCATTCATAGTATTGAAAACATTGAGAATATTGGAAAACTTGCAAATATACACCCGTTATTGTTGGAAGACATAATGAACACAGACCATCGTCCAAAAATGGAAGATTTTGAAGACTATATCTTCATCGTTCTGAAAACGCTTACTTTTAACGGCGACGATAAACGGATTGAAGCAGAGCAAATAAGTTTAATCCTGGGCCAAAATTATGTTATTTCCTTTCAGGAAAAGGAAAGCAATGTTTTCAATCCCGTCAGAGACCGGATTAAAAATGGCAAGGGACGCATAAAGAAAATGAGCGCAGATTATCTGGCTTATGCGCTCCTTGATGCTATTGTAGACGGTTATTTCGTTGTGTTGGAAAAGATGGGGGAATACATCGAGGACATAGAAGAAGAATTAATTACAACGCCTTCCATGGAAACCCTTCGAAAGATTCATAACGTTAAGCGCGAGATATTGTTTCTGCGGAAATCCATCTGGCCGCTGCGGGAGGTAATTAATACGATGGACAAGGGCGAACTACCCCTTATACGAAGCTCTACCTACGTTTATCTGCGAGATGTGTACGATCACACCATACATATTATCGATACCATTGAAACGTTTCGCGACATGGCGACAGGAATGCTTGATATTTATCTTTCAAGCGTGAGTAACAAGCTGAACGAAGTTGTGAAGGTATTAACCATTATCGCAACAATATTCATGCCGCTCACTTTTATTGCAGGTGTTTACGGAATGAATTTTAAATATCTTCCCGAAGCAGAATGGCGCTGGGGATATTTTGCCGTTTTAATGGCAATGGGTATCATCGGGACGACTATGGTTGTGTATTTCCGGAAAAAACGATGGATATAAATTATGGCTGCTGTTTGTTTCCAAACAAACCATGTGCCGGGCCGGCCGAAGCATCTGTTTGGGAACGAGCCGTGTATCGTTTACGCGGAATAGTTACTATATTTTCTACTTATCCGTTCTGAGTTCTTTCAAATAGCTTTCCATCTGGTAAAGATATTTTTCCGAGGCAGCCAGTGATTTTGTTCTTTCTTCATCTGTTGCTGCGCTTTTTGCCTGCAGGCTGTTTACTTTTGCCCGTATATTGGCACGATAACTTTTATAATAAATAAAAAGATCACGTTCTTTTTCCGATTTCATAGCGGGGAAAAAATCATTATAATATTCAAGAAATAAGTCTGACAAATCCTTTCGGCCAAATGCATCCAAATCCATACATAGGAAAGCCACTTCATTTAATACATCAATTTGACGAAAATCGTCATTGAACTCAATACAATCGAACGGCACCGGATCAGGTAATAAGAAAATATTCCTCGAATGTAAATCCCCATGGCAATCCTTGCAGAAGCCCTCTCTAAGCCGGTAGGCTATCAACGCCTTATTCTTATCCATAAACTTATCAGAAAATTTGATAGCATTGGCGATGATAACGCCGAATGTGCTGCCCAGTTGTTCCGTTATAAATTTCTTTTCTGCTGCCAGGTCATTGAATTTTTTTCCGATATCCGATAAATCCTTTTCATAAATAATCGTTGTGTTTTTATGAAATGAAGCTATTTTCTCTGCCAGCTTTTTGATATCTGATTCGGTTACCAAATGCTGCGTCAGCAATTTATCCATTTGTTTTTCTGTGTCCAGTCTATTCATTTTTACTGCGTAATCTATTATGGTTCCCTCCTTCCCACCGATAATAATTTTATCCTGCGATTTGCGTACAGGCAACACTTCGAGATAAACATTGAGGGTTAGCCTTTTATTTAATTCTATCTCCCTGTGGCAATAATAATTGCGACGCTCAAGGGTGGAAAAATCAAGAAAGGAATATTGTACCGGCTTTTTAATTTTATATACGAATTGATCGCATAAAATCACCCATGATATATGGGTTTCAATTAATTCCCTTTGGCTGGTTTCTTCCGGGAATTCGCCCCCGGACAACAGGTCATTGATTTGCTTTGTTGTCATTTTTAATTTTCAAATATTCAGAAGTCTTTCGCAACATTTCATCTATATTGTCATCAGTTGACTTCAATATCAAATGAGGCTCGTTTAATGGTTCATTTTGCCGGCGAATGTGTTTATAAACCTCAAAATCCGCTTCACTGTATGGCCTGGGCTTTTTTAATCTTTCTCTTATTATATTTTCATCCGCCTGAACCTCTATAAAGAAAATATTGCCCTTTCCCTTCATTTCCTCAACAAACATTTTCCTTGTATCTTTTCTATGAAAAGTGGCATCCAGTACTAAATTATTTTTTTGTTGTATCGCTTGCTCCATCTGTTGAAGCATTTTATCATATACCGCCCTTTTCTCCTGTTCAGAATAAACGCTTTCTTTAAAAAGTTCTTTCCTCACTTTATCACTGCTCACATATCCGGCGTTGATCATTTTTGCAAGCCTGGAAGCAAAATAACTTTTACCTGAACCCGGTAAACCGAAAACAATTATAATCATCATTGTTTGACCTGATTTTTGTTATTTAAAATTAAATGATAGGTTTCGAAAATTTGATCCGGCTTTGTTACTATCGTTTTCCTGCTGACAGTGTCAGATAGATATTCAATTGAGTAAATATTTCAGTTTTCTCAGGTTAAGAATAAGAATACTTCCATCGTCTTTTATATCAATAAGCTTTTCATTTCTAAAATCGCTGAGGGTTTTTATAAGAGATTCATTTGCTGTACCCGTTCGGTTTTGGCAGTGAGGAAAATGAACGGTGTATTTTTTATTCCATCATTTTTATGAACGGCATGCAGTACCCCGTAGCCCTCCGGCACAGGCATCATAATATCGCAAATGTCAGATCAGGCGAATGCTCGAGTGCTTTTCCAATACCGGTTTTCATTCCCTGAATTCAATTATAATTAAATGAAAAAAATAACCTTTAATCATAGGCTACCTGACCACTGATTTCAATCAGCGACATCCTTTATTACCTGATCAGCGTTTACCTTTGCAGTGGTTTTCCATGGGATATTGGATTATAACAAGGGTGGATTATTTATCCGGCCCCCTTTTTTAATTTAATTACTATAATACAACAACTGATTTTCAGAAAGCGCTATCAAGCAAGATATCGAAAAATTTAAATCAGGAATTGAAAAATGAAGTATGAAAAGTCAGAAATAAAAAAGTTGAAAAAAGTAATCAAACGACCCTTTAAGTCAATACGCAGTGCTGAAATGAGTGAACGAGCAATAATCAAATTGCGCGATGCTTCCCGAAAAGATACATATTCAGTATATGCTATGATGGAAAGTTCCGCCACAGGAATTTCAAATGAAGAGGCGGATGATCGCATTTTAAAATTTGGTTTGAACGAGGTTGGCTACGATAAAGCGCCATCATGGCTTAAACAATTAATAAAAGCATTTATAAATCCATTCATTTTTATCCTTCTATCAATCATCATAATTTCTTTTGTGATTGATGTGGGGCTGGCAGCGCCTGGTGAGCAGGATTATAAAACGGTAGCAGTTGTTTCTGTTATGGTTATTTTTAGCGTGCTACTTAGTTTTTTCCAGGAGTTTAAAAGTAACCGTGCGGCCGAACAGTTAAAGCGCATGATAAAAACAACGGCAACAGTACTTCGTCAATCAATCGGTAAAGGCGAAATACTAATGACACATTTAGTACCTGGTGATGTCGTTTATTTATCCGCCGGAGATATGATCCCGGCAGATTGCCGCATCGTGCAAAGCACCGATTTATTTGTAAGTGAATCTATGCTCACAGGCGAATCACTTCCAGTAGAAAAAATGTATTTGCCAATTGGTGATGTGGATAATAGCCAACCTATTGAGCTTGGTAACCTATGCTTTATGGGTACAAACGTAGTGAGCGGATCAGCAAAAGCAGTAGTAATTACTACAGGTGCCAACACCTATTTTGGCAGTATCAGCAAGGGTATTGTTGGCGACAGACCGGAAACTAATTTCGATAAAGGGATTAATAAAGTGAGTCGCCTGCTCATTCGCTTTATGCTCATCATGGTACCCATTATTTTTCTGATAAATGGTTTAGTGAAAGGGGATTGGAGGGATGCCTTACTCTTTGCCATTGCAGTAGCAGTAGGATTAACACCTGAAATGTTACCTGTGATCGTTACTTCAAACTTAGCCAAAGGTGCAGTAAGCATGAGCAAACACAAGGTGATAGTAAAGCGATTAAATGCTATTCAAAACATTGGTGCAATGGATATGCTTTGTACCGATAAAACGGGTACATTGACTTTGGATAAAATTGTGCTGGAAAATCATTTAAATGTTTTTGGTGAGGAAGATGATGAAGTTTTGAAATGGGCTTATCTGAACAGTTACCATCAAACAGGCTTAAAAAACTTATTGGACAAAGCGGTGCTGGAACATGTAGAGGTAAAAGACTACTTAAGAGTAGAAGAGCATTTCACCAAGGTTGATGAAATTCCCTTTGACTTTCAACGCAGAAGAATGAGCGTTATATTAAAACAAAAAAACGGCAAACATTTACTCATTTGTAAAGGCGCCGTGGAAGAAATGCTGGATCTATGTACGCATAGTTTTGACCCTGGAGAAAATCGCCAATTGCATATTGGGCGGGATAAAGTGGTTTTGATGGATGATTTTATGCGAGGAAGAGTTTTAGAAACTTCCACAAGATCAAATGAAAAAGGGCTTCGCGTCTTGTTGCTTGCTATCCGTGAATTTGAGGGAGACCGGCCTTTGACCTATTCCGTTGCAGATGAAAGTAATCTTACACTAACAGGATTTATAGGTTTTCTTGATCCGGCTAAACCATCCGCAAAACCAAGTATTGAGGCACTACATAAATTGAATATCGAAGTAAAAGTATTGACAGGTGATAACGAAATTGTTACCAAAAAGATTTGTAAAGATGTTGGCATCCCAATTCAAAATATCATGTTGGGTAATGAGTTGGAGTTGATCTCTGATGAAGAACTAACTGATCGGATAGACGAGATTTCCATATTTGCCAAATTGAGTCCTTTGCAAAAAGTAAGAGTAGTACAAGCGTTAAGGGCAAAAGGTCATACCGTTGGGTTCCTGGGAGATGGTATCAATGATGCGGCTGGTTTAAAAGAAGCAGATGTAGGTATTACGGTGGATACTGCCGTTGATATTGCAAAAGAAAGTTCAGATATTATTTTATTGGAAAAAGATTTAATGGTTCTGAGGGATGGAGTAATTTATGGTCGCAGAACTTTTGGGAATATTATTAAATACATCAAAATGGCCACCAGCGGTAATTTCGGGAATGTATTCAGTATTTTAGGAGCCAGTGCATTTTTACCCTTCTTACCCATGTTGCCCATTCAATTATTGGTACAAAACCTTTTATATGATATTTCACAAACTTCCATTCCATGGGATAACGTGGATAAAGATTTCCTGGAAATGCCGAAGAAATGGGATCCATCCGGGATTCAAAGATTTATGGTTCACATCGGCCCTATCAGTTCCATTTTCGATTACATCCTTTTTGCAGTAATGTTTTTTGTGTTTAAGGCGAACAGCCCTGAGCATCAAAGTTTATTTCAAACAGGCTGGTTTGTGGAAGGTCTGCTTTCTCAAACATTAATTGTACACATGATCCGGACCAAAAAAATTCCATTTATTCAAAGTTGGGCTTCTGCTCCGGTGATTGCATTAACCTATTTAATTATGATGACCGGAATTGCGATTCCATTCACACCTTTAGCAGAAGTTTTTTTTCTGCAGCCGCTTCCTTTTTCTTATTTCCCTTGGTTGATCGGTATTTTGGCCGGATATTGCTTCCTTACCCAATACATCAAAAATTGGTATATCAGAAGATTTAATCAGTGGCTTTAAAGTTTTAGGGGGGGAATTATGGATGAAAATACCGGATGCATTAATTTAATAAATAGAAAAATTGTTCGGGTGTGAGCTTTAAAGACTAATATTCTTCTTGAATTCCATACCAAAAATTTCAGAGGGTTCTCTTTCGGATGAGCAAAAAAAACGGTTGCTTGAAATAGCTGATAAATATCCCGTTCACAAAACAATGCTCAGCAAAACACAAATCATCACCACACCCATGAAATAGTTTACATAAAAGTCAGTTGAAAATAAGGAAAACAAAGTTCCGGCATCTTCTTCTTCTTCAACTTCTATAACAATATCAATGTCCCTGGTCATTCTAGGATTTGTATAAAAATTAGCTGCTATCGAACCGGTAATCATGTAAGGTATACGGGCAGGCTCTAATCTTTTTACAACTATTTTCAAAAACCCTGATCTCGTTAATCAAGAAAAATCCTTTTAATAATTAAATACTTAATTTGTAAACCAACATCTGCAATAATAATTGTGTACAGATTGGGTTGTGTCTTTGATATCTGTTCTTCATCTGATTTAACGGAATCTACATTTGATGCTGATAGTCTAATCTTTTGTAACACTTTGGTATAATGCCAAAGATTCTGTTATAATAATATTGTGATAATAAAATATTTGCATTGGGCAAAGTTTTCCTCAAGGATTGTGCTTAGGTTTATAAATAGAAAGTCTTTCGTTGTTGAAAAACGGAATAATAATCCGTATAAAAAATTTCTTATTCACGAGGTTCTCTATGAAAAAAATACATTTAGTATGGTCTTTTTTCTGTGTTATGTATGTTAGCCTTGCCATAGCAGCACATGCTGAAGAAAAAATAATACAGGGGAAAGAAGAAATCGAAAAGAGCATTTGTGAATTAAATATAAAAGGGCAGATAGAAAAGGAATTTCATCTTTATGTTACAGACGGCTATCAGGAAATGGCAGATGGTGAAATGATATATTTCTGGGGATTCACGCATGCAAAAGATTTTGCCGATGTGGAAGAAATTAAAACGAAGGCGGAAAGAAATGCAAAATTATTACCACTCAAAGTGCCGGGTGATGAGATACGTTTAACATCAGGCAGGAATTATGTTGTTGTTTTGCATAATGCCGGATGGTATGAAACAGAAGAACACTCAGGCATTAATCATGTAGCTCACACTATACATTTTCACGGACTGGATTTAATTCCCGCCCTTGATGGTGTGCCGAATTTGCCGTATCCTTCTGTTTTTCCAGGAGAAATATACCGGTACTTATTAACCATTCCGGAAGATATCGAAGGTACGTATATGGGGCATTGTCATGTGGATTCCACAAACCATATTATGAGTGGAATGTATTTTCCCATCATAATAGAAAAAAAACCGAATGAAATTTATGGATATACATTTGACAGGGAATATACCCTTTTTATGAGTGAGTTAGATAGCGAATATATGGAGACGCTCAGGGAAGTAGGTGATATCAGAAGGGGTCTGGATTGGAATTCTAACTATTTTATGCTCAACGGAAGGATTTTTATGGATAACCTGACGCATCCGCTGTCGACCATAAATGACCCCAAAACAAGAATCGTTGCATATGATGGGGAAACTGTCTTGGTCAGATTATTGGCCTTAGGGTATGAACATATTTTTGCCTGGCATCCGCACGGTTTTCACGGTTTGGTAATCGGTACTGACGGCAGGAAATTTCCTTTTGCCTACGAAAAAGATACCTTACTTATTGGCTCTGGTGAAAGATATGATATTCTCTACAAAATCCCTGATTTTTCTTCAAAAAGAAAATGTCTGTCGTGTAATTATGGACCAGGGATCAGCATTGCTCACGACCACAATATGAAGGGTATGGTAAGCGGGGGGATTTATCCTCATGGGCCAATGACCATTTTTGATATTCGACCAAAAAAGATGACGCCATAAAATAAATAAGAGATTTTTCCCATGCGCTTTCTTATTATGTGTGCTGCGGTTAAAAAAAAAGAATAATTTCTTAGAACTTAAAAAACAGCTCATACGAAAGGAATTGTATGTCAATATCTATTAAGGTAAAAGAAGGAATCGCCGCTTCGTCCTGGATTGTGAATATCTTTGAGGATCGTTCTCAGGTTGTTTCTAAAGAGAAAGAAGTGTATGACTTTAGACTGGGAAACCCGAAGATAGAACCTCCTTTGGAGTTTGTTGAGGAATTGAAGAGGGTTGCAAATAATCCCTTTCCGGAGATGCATGGCTATTCAGCTTTGGCAGGACATGTTCAGGCGCGGGAGGCAATCGCTAAAACGCTGTCAAAAGAAAGAGGACTTCCTTTCACTGCGCAGCATGTAATTATGACCGCTGGTGGCGCCGGTGCATTAAATATTATTTTGAAAGCGATTTTGAATCCTGGCGATGAAGTCATTGTTTTGTCACCTCTCTATTTGGAATATCCCTATTACATAGATAACCACGGTGGGGTTTGTTGCGTGGCAGAAACAAACGCGGATTTTACCTTAAACATTGATGCTATAGCAGCAAAGACAACGCCCCGTACGAAGGCAATTATCATAAACTCGCCGAATAACCCATCCGGGATGATTTACTTTGATGAAAGTTTGAAATCTACCGCAAGGCTTCTGAACGAGAAAAACCGACAGTTTGGAAATGACATTTTTTTGATTTATGATGCGGCGTATCAGGACATCGTTTACGATGGCAATAAGCTTCCTGACATTTTTAACATCTATTCAAACACCATTTTTGCGGCCTCGTATTCCAAACCGCTTTCGATTCCGGGGGAAAGGATAGGGTATGCAGCCGTCCACCCTGCAATGAAAAATTCCAGGGAACTTATGGAGGCCTTGACATTTGCTAATCGCGTTCTTGGGTATCTGAGCGCCCCTGTCCTTATGCAACATGTCGTTACAAATCTTCAGGGTGTTTGTGTTGACAGGGCGGAATATCAGGGAAGAAGGGATATGTTTTGTAATGCGCTGCAGGATTTTGGTTATTCATTTACACGACCAATGGGTGCTTATTATATCTTTACAAAAACTCCCGGAGATGACCTTGTATTTACGCAAGAACTGGCTAAAGAAGGAATACTGGTGCTTCCGGGGAAGAGCTTTGGAAGAAGTGGATATATCAGAATCGCCTTCTGTGTTAAGAAAGAAACCATTAAAAAATCGCTCCCGGGGTTTAAAAAGGTTAAAGACTTTTACCGTCATTAAGACTGAAAAATTAAGGTATATTTTAATTCTAAAAGAAGAAAGGGGAAATCTATGAAAGTATCTGTCTATGACACACACGTAGTGAAGAAAAACGGGCTGACAATGCATTTTGATATTATCGTCCCTGATGATCAGACACATGAAAAGGTTCTTCAA
>NZ_CAADGZ010000051.1:0-23756 GCF_900696675.1 uncultured Candidatus Kuenenia sp.
TAGAAGCAGGATTATACACATTATTTTTTAAATTAACAATACTATTTATAGGCATCCAGACTCAACACCGGCAAAATTTTACCGTTTGGGTAAGAACGTATTTATGCCAGCTATAGCAAATACTTCGCCCCTATTTTTTCAGAAAACCAAAATGTTACCTTATATTAAACGCAAGTCTCTGAGGTACAAAATTATATGTGCAAAAAGGACAAATTGCAAAAAAATTAAGGCAACAATATGGTTTTTTTAAAAATCTCAATAAAATTAAAGGTCGCTATCTTTTGACTTAAGAAACCTTCTGCAGGATTTCTTTGCTGAACAACATTTCGGCAAAATCAAGCGCTTCGTCTAATTTACCAACCACCTGTCCGCCCGCTTGCGCCATCTCCGGTCTTCCACCGCCACCGCCGCCGACTATTTTTGCGACCTCTTTTGAGATACTCCCCGCATGCAAACCACGAGAAGCCAGGCCTGTGCTTAAAGAAATAATTACTATTACACGCCCATTCAGAACACTTCCTAATGCTACCGCGGTTTCCTTTTCTGATTTCATCAGCATGTCCGCCGTTCTTCTCATATCATCCGCCGATGCATTATCTATTCTCTTTGTTATAATGTTAACGCCTGAAACTTCTTTTGCAGTCACGGAAAGCGAATCAATTTTCTCCAATAATTCTTTTTGCTTTTGTTTGTGAAGTTCTTTGTGGAGTTTTTTTACTTCATTCAGGAGTTCCTGTGTTTTTGAAGAAAGATCTTCCTCACACGCATTCAATATGCCGCACAATTCCTGAACAATCTCCTCCTTCTCCCGGTCCCTGGTTAATGCCGAAATGCCTGTGATCGCCTCTATACGACGTATTCCCGCAGCGACAGAGGATTCCCCGACGATTCTGAAGGGTCCTATTTCTCCGGTATTGTTTATGTGCGTACCGCCGCAAAGTTCCTTGCTAAAATCTCCGATGGAAACCATTCTGACCCGTTCCTCGTATTTTTCTCCAAAAAGGGCTACGGCGCCGGCATTTCTTGCTTCCTGAAGCGTTTGTTCTTTCACCGACACGAGCGCATTTTCCATTATTTTTTCGTTTACCAGATCCTCGATACGGTTAATTTCCTCCTTCGTCAAAGAGGAAAAGTGATGAAAGTCAAAGCGTAGACGGTCCGGGGACACCATTGAACCCGCCTGTTCCGCATGTCTGCCAATGACATTCCGCAATACCCAATGAAGCACGTGCGTCGCCGTATGATTTCTTTTTATTAAACCCCTCCTGTGCGTATCTATTCGCGCATCAATCATATCGCCTGTCCTCACTATGCCTTTTGTTATCTTTCCGATATGAATGATAAAGGAATCGTTCTTTTTTGTATCCGTTATACAAATATGACTCCCCTCCGATTCAAGGATTCCCGTGTCTCCAATTTGTCCGCCGGACTCACCATAAAAGGGCGTCTGATCCAAAACTATCGATACCTCGCTTCCGGCTTCAGCCTTTTCGATAAGGTAGTCGCCCTGAACAATAGCAATGATCCTCGCCCTGCATGAATCCTTTTCGTACCCTAAGAATGTTGTGCCTTTTGATATCTCTTTAATCTTGCCCAAAAAACCGGCGTCAAATACCTGGCCGGTCATAGAGGATGACGACCTTGCCTGCATCCGCTGGCGTTTCAATTCCACTTCAACACCGGCGCTATCCATGGAAAAACCGTGTTCCCTGAGAATTAATTCGGTCATGTCCAAAGGGAAGCCATATGTATCATATAATTTAAAAGCCTCTTTTCCGGGAAGCTCCTTTATTTTATTCTTTTGCATTGTATCCATTAACTCTTTTAACCGTACCGTTCCCAGTTCCAGAGTTTCGAGGAATTTTTCTTCTTCGCTTTTTATGATCCTTGCGATATTCTCCCTGCGTTGTTTAATATCCGGATAATAATCCTGCATCAGATCGCTGATAATTGGCACGAGCTTGTATAAAAAACATTCTTTTAAGCCAAGTTGTGCGCCATCACGTATAGCCCTCCTCAGTAAACGCCTTTCCACATATCCCCGCCCTTCATTCCCTGGCAAAACGCCATCGGCAATGCAAAAAATAGAGGCCTTTACATGGTCGGCTATCCGGCGCATACATACGGCGTTTTCTTTTTTATCATGATACCGCAGGTGTGTAATATCTTCTATCGATTTAATTACAGGGGCAAAAATATCTATATCGAAGTTTGTCGGCACTCCCTGCATGACACGTGCCATTCTCTCCAGTCCCATGCCTGTATCTACATTTTTATTGGGCAATGGTTCCAGCCTGCCATCTTCTTTTCGGTCAAATTGCGTAAATACCAGATTCCAGATTTCGACAAAGCGGTCGCAATCGCAGGCAGGTTCACATTCTTCCCGACCACAACCAACGCCTGCTCCCTGGTCGTAAAATATTTCAGAGCAGGGGCCGCAAGGTCCGTTAGGGCCTTGCGCAGGGGCATTTGCAGGCCAAAAATTGTCATTTTCGCCGTAGGAATAGATTTTTGATTTGAGAATGCGGATATGTTTTTCCCATATTTCGTATGATTCGGGGTCATCTTTATACACACTGACAAAAAGTTTTTCTTCCGGTAACCTTAATTCCTGCACCAGGAACTCCCACGCCCATGCAATGGTTTCTCTTTTAAAATAATCGCCAAAGGAAAAATTGCCCAGCATTTCAAAAAAAGTGTGGTGCGAAGCCGTTCTGCCGACATTTTCCAAATCCCCCGTTCGAAGGCATTTTTGGCATGTTGTCGCCCTTTTTATATTTAATCTTCCCTTACCAAGGAACATATCTTTGAACTGATTCATCCCTGCACCCGTAAAAAGAAGCGTAGCGTCTCCCTGCGGGACAAGCGAATCTCCCGGCCAGATTACATGGGATTTCTTTTCGAAGAATGTTAAAAATTTATTGCGAATTTCACCTGTATTCATACGTTAATTACTTTTCGCTCTCTTCGAAGGTGTGCTTTTTTCCGTACTTTCAGGGGGGGAGTCGGGAGGCTTTTGAGATGCCGCAGAAGGCAGTACTATTTTCAGGATTGATTGTTCAATCTCTTTCATCATTTCAGGATGTTCCGTGAGGAATTGCCTGGAATTCTCTCTGCCCTGCCCCAGCCGGGTTTCTCTATATGAATACCACGTTCCCGATTTTTCAATAATATTATGTTCAGCGCCAAGGTCAAGGATGTCTCCTGCCCGCGATATGCCTGTGTTGTAAAGGATGTCAAACTCCGCTCTTTTAAAAGGCGCTGCAACCTTATTTTTTGCAATAGTGGCGCGGACTCTGCTTCCGATTATTGCATCACCGTCTTTTATACTTCCAATCCTCCGAATATCAATACGCACCGACGCATAAAATTTTAATGCCCTGCCTCCAGGCGTGGTTTCCGGGTTTCCTCCATACATAACGCCAATCTTTTCACGAATCTGATTGATAAAAATTACGCTTGTTCTTGATTTTGAAATGCACGCGGTGAGCTTGCGTAATGCCTGCGACATCAACCTTGCCTGTAATCCTATATGTGTATCTCCCATTTCTCCTTCAATTTCAGCGCGTGGCACAAGGGCCGCTACCGAGTCAATCACTATTACGTCAACCGCATTGCTCCTTACGAGCAGTTCGGCTATCTCCAGCGCTTGTTCTCCGGTGTCTGGCTGATTGACCATTAAGTCATTCAAATTTACACCCAATCTTTTTGCATATTCGGAGTCCAGCGCATGTTCAGCATCGATAAATGCAGCTACCCCGCCACCCCTCTGCGCATTTGCGATAATTTGAAGCGTTAGGGTGGTTTTGCCAGAAGATTCCTGCCCGAATATTTCAATGACTCTTCCACGCGGAATTCCCCCCACGCCAAGCGCAACATCTAATGATAACGCACCAGTAGAAATTACGGGAACATCCAGTTTCGTATCGCCCCCTAATTTCATTATCGTCCCTTTTCCAAACTGTTTATCGATATGCGAAATTGCTCTCTCCAATGCTTGCTGCCGTTTTTCTTTATCAGGTATTTCTGTATTAGTAGTCATATTTGTAAGAGAAAGATAAAGTTATCGTTTATAAAAATAATATGATTTGCATGCGCTAAATAAAAACCCTTTTTTTGATAGTAATATTATAATGAAGTTACGCAAAACAAATATTACTTATCCTTGTGTATATCGGCCCCTCCCGAGTGAGATTGCTCTTCATTAACACCAGATGATCAATGCTTTCTTGCCCAAAGGTAAATTCTTTGTATGAATGTACACACTCCATAAGTTTCTTTATATTTTTGTGTGTTTTAACCCGCCCGACAGTAATATGCGCCTCAAATGTATGTTCATCGTATGGTACTCCAAGCGCGGTTAAGTACCTGTTTAATCTTTCATAAATTGAAGCCAGGGCGCCGCTTGAATCCACAGCTCCGGCAAAGATTACACGCGGATATTTACCAGCGGGAAAAGTACCGGCGCCACTATAGCGAATATCAAATGGTTTTATCTCAATGACAGATTGATGAATAACGTCAACAATCCCGCAAATCTTCTCTTCATCCGTATTGCCAATAAATTTTAGTGTAATATGAAGATTTTCAGGCGCCACCCATTTTACATCAGCAGAAGCCTTTTTAAGGTCATTTTGAAAATGTAATACTTTTTCCCGGACAGCATCTGTAATCTCAATCGCAATAAAAAGCCTTACGCCCATTCAAAATTGCCCTGAAAAAGAATAACGCCCCCCAACCTGGACAAGACACCATGAAATAAAAAATACGAAATCCGACGCACGAAATACGAAACAAATCCTAATGACAAAATGATTTGAAATGCAAAACAAGCGCGGCTTTCGTACTTTGATTACCGTAGTAGAGACAGGTTTTAAACCTGTCTCTACAGTATGTTTGTTACAACCCAACGGCATTCGTGATGCCGTCCATGTTTTTAATGGTGTTTTCAAGCCTTTTAAGTGTGGTTTCTTTTCCAAGGAGTTCCATTGTTTCAAAGATACCAGCGCTGGCGCTTCTGCCTGTTATTGCAACTCTTATAGGTTGGGCGATTTTGGAAAAACCAATACCCGCTTTTGCGGTTAAATCTCTCAAACACCCTTCCAACCCTTGTCTGTCAAAACTGTTCAGGAGAGAAATCGCTGAATAAACCTCCTTTAATATCTCAGAAATTCCTTCTCTTTTAAGGAATTTATCTGTTGCTGCCGGATCATATTCAACGGAATCCGTAAAGAAAAACCTCGTTTGATCAACCAATTCCTGGAGATTTTTAAACCGTTCATGGTACAATTCTATCAATCTTGACAGCCGATTTATTGAGATTCCCGTGGTATCGATATCCGATTTTTCAAAAAACAACCTGGCAGCAGCGGTAAGTTCTTCAATGGAGGTGTTTTTGATATACTGGCCACTCATCCAATTTAATTTAGTATTGTCGAATTGCGCACTGGTTTTGTTCACGCGCTTTAAGGAAAATTTTTCAATCATTTCCCTCATCGATAGTATTTCCTGGTCGTTTCCCGGAGACCACCCCAGCAAAGCAAGAAAGTTTACAAGCGCCTGAGGCAAATACCCTTTGTCTCTGTATTCAGTGACAGACGTTGCCCCGTGGCGTTTGCTCAACCTGGAACCATCTTCACCTAAGATCATTGGAATGTGTGCATATTCAGGCAACCGTACTTCCATGGCGTTATACAGTGCTATTTGTTTTGGTGTATTTGAGATATGATCATCACCGCGAATCACATGGGTAATTTTCATATCAGCATCATCCACTACGCAAGCGAAGTTATAGCTGGGAAAACCGTCTGCCTTAAGAATAACAAAGTCTTCAATAACAGCAGCATCAAATGTTATTGCGCCGTGAACAAGGTCATTGAGTATGATAACATTATCTTGCATCTTAAACCGAATTGCAGTGCGCCCTTCCGCATCGGTGTCATAATATGCATTTCCCTGCGCTACCAGTTGTTCGGCATATCGTTTATATATCGGCAATCGTTGGCTTTGAAAATATGGCCCTTCATCCCAATCCAAACCAAGCCATTTCATACTCTCTAAAATAGCCTGCGTTGCTTCTTTCGTAGAACGCTGCTGATCGGTATCTTCAATCCGCAGGAGAAATACACCGTTATTATGTCTTGCAAATAACCAGTTAAAAAGAGCCGTCCTTGCGCCGCCAATATGTAAATAACCGGTCGGACTGGGTGCAAACCGGACTCTTACTCCTGATATTACATCATCATTTTTATTCATTGAATCTAACATGGACAAACCAGAACCAAGCACTCACAAATTACGAAAGGGAAACCACATATCACACAGATTAAAAAATCCGTCATAAACTTACAAATGAATAATTCGTTTCGGATTTCACCATTAAATATTTTGCAAAAAGCACGCACTGACGAATGGAAGTGTGCAAAGAAATAAGCGATAAGGTACTATGACGTAATTACGCCTGGGCAAGAAAAAGCTGGTTTTAGGGCAGGGTTGTTGTAATGTTAGTACGTTAAACTGCTGCCGGTTTCCCTTCTTTACGCTCCGTCAGTATCTGGCAGTGAATATCTCAGGTGAAATACATAATTGAAAATATGATACCGAATTATGAATAATAGTGTCAAGCGTTTTATTAACCGGCAAAATGAGGCGATAAAGATTATCGCAATTATTTCTGGTTGAATATGATATGTTATTTTATATTTACTTTTTTAGAAATTGTGATACCCTTAAAAACGTAAATTTTTGGGAGGTTTTAGTGTGGAAAATTACATTTTAAGCCAGGCATTAGATCACACCAGCCGGGGGATAATGATCCAGGATGCACATCGCCGGGTTGTTTTTTTTAATCATGCCTGCGAAAAAATTACGAAAAGAACCAAAGATGAAGTTGTCGGAAAGGATTGTGGTGCTATTTTTAAGTGCCATACTTCAACGGGGTTATGTATAACGGATAAGTGTTGTCCCGGTACAGAAATCCTGAATGGCCGTCTTTCTCAGGGTTCGCGGGAACTTTTGATTAACAGGGGCGATAACAGCGAATCATGGATAAGGGTAAATGTTTCCCCTATTAAGGATAAAGAAGGAAGGGTTACACACATCATTTCTGTCATAGAAGATGTTAGCGAAGCAAAAAGATTTTCCGACGAGGTACTCAAATCAAAAACACTATCTTCCCTTGGAACGCTCGCCTCTGAATTGGCGCATGAGATAAAAAACCCCCTCAATGCCATGAATCTTCAATTGTTATTGCTAAAACACGAAATCAACGATAGTTACGACAATGGCAATTCCCCAAAAAATGAATTGTTGAAAATTGTGACAATTGTTCAAAATGAAATCAACCGTCTCAGCAGTTTTGTGGAGGAATGTCTGCAGTTTGCAAAAACAGGCAAGTTAAGCAGAAGCTATGCAAGCATTCGCGAAATGCTCACGGATATAATTGCCTTACTTACTCCACAGGCGCAACTCAATGGCATTCAATTGAAATTAGACGTAATGGAAAATATTCCGGCTCCGTATATTGACAAAGATAAGATAAAACAGGCGATATTAAATATTCTTATCAACAGCATTGAAGCAATGCCGGACGGCGGGGAATTACATGTAAGTGCCAGCGGTGTAAAAGACGAAATCGTTATTGCCTGTCAGGATACGGGACCAGGCATACCGGAAGAATTCAGGGAAAAGATATTTGATTTATTCTATACTACCAAGGATGGCGGCACCGGCATAGGCCTTTCTTCCGCGCAAAATATCATACAGAATCATGGCGGAATGATACGGATGGCGACATCTGACGTTGGCAGTACATTTTTTATTACTATTCCTGTTAATCAGGATTAAAAAAGGGTTCATTACCTCATGACAAAACCAAAGCTGTTAGTGGTTGAAGACGATAAAAATACCCTCGACGGATTGATACAGATTTTGAGAAGAGACGGATATACCGCTGTAGGTGTCTCTTCCGGCTATGACGCCTTAAATCAACTCTCAAGGGAAAGCTTTGATATTGTTATAACAGACATGAAGCTTCCCGGTATGGGAGGGCTGTTATTGCTCCAGGAAATAAAGAAAAAAAACTCATCTATTGCCATTGTCGTTGTAACGGCGTACAGTTCTATCAAATCGGCGGTAAACGCGGTGAAACATGGAGCTGATGAATATTTAGCAAAGCCGGTAGACGTGGAAGAACTTGAATTGGTTTTGGAAAAACTTCGGGAGAAACAACAACTCGTAATCCAAAACCGGCTGTTAAAGGAAGAGCTGAAAGATAAGTATACATTTTCCGAGCTGGTGGGCGGCTCTCCGCAAATGCATCGGATTTTTAAAATGATTGAAGACGTTGCCCCCAGTACGGCATCTGTTCTTATTATGGGAGAGACGGGAACGGGAAAGGAACTTGTAGCACACGCCATACATTACAGGAGCGAAAGGGCCGGAAAACCATTCGTGGCATTGCATTGCGCCGCACTATCTGAAGGAATACTCGAGAGTGAATTATTCGGACACGAAAAGGGTGCCTTTACGGGGGCGATACAATCACGAAAGGGACGGTTTGAACTGGCAGACGGCGGAACCCTTTTTCTGGACGAATTAGCAGAAATGAGTCTGAAAGTTCAGGTCAAATTATTGCGCGTACTGGAAAAAGGAGAATTTGAACGTGTTGGGGGTGAAAAGACCATAAAAGTGGATGTGAGGTGTATCGCCGCAACAAACCGGAACCTTGAAGAAGAAGTCTCCGAAGGTAGATTCCGGGAGGATTTATTTTACCGCCTAAACGTTATCAACATTCAAATGCCCCCCCTGAGAGAAAGAAAAGACGACATTCCCATTCTTTCAAATTATTTTGCCGTTAAATATGCAAAAAAATACAAGAAAGAGATAAAAGGTTTCGACCCGGAGGCCATAAAAGCGCTCCTTTCCCACCATTGGCAGGGCAATATCAGGGAACTGCAAAATACCATAGAACGGGCTATTGTATTGTGTAAAAGCGATACCATTTCCGTTGATCATTTGCCGGAGAGCATTATGCCGGACAATGAATATATCCCGGTAATTAAAATACCCATAGGCACTACCTTAAAAGAAGCCGAAAAAGAGATCATCCAAAGAACCCTCCAAATAACTAATGGCAGCAAACAATCCGCTGCAAAAATATTGGGTATATCTACACGAAAAATCGAATACAAAACCAAAGAATGGTGCTGAATGCGAAAAAAATTCGTACGCTTTGCCAGCATATAGCCAATATACGAAAATTTTTCGGAAAAATCTGCTAACAACCCCTCTCAAAAACTTATCCATCCTGTAACAAAAATATCATCATTGTTATAACTCTCATCATATCAAATATTTATTTCAAAATAACAGACAGGCATTTTTTTCAGGCACAACGATTGCTCACTGAGTTCTACAGTCTACGTAATATCCAAAAAGTCGTTGGGTTTTTAAAGAGGAAATATTATTTATGGAGATGGAATTATGCCGTTAATGACCTGGAAAGATGAGTATAGTGTAAAAATTGCTGAGTTTGATGGACATCATAAGCAGCTAATAGGAATGATTAACGATCTGGATGATGCTATGAGGCAGGGGAAGGGGAAGATCGTTGTTGGTGATATTTTAAAAAAATTGATAAATTACACAGGTTTCCATTTTGCCGCAGAAGAGAAGATATTTAAGCAACATGATTATCCGGAATATGTTGAGCACAAGGACAAACACGACAAGATGACTGCAAAGGTATTAGCGCTTCAAAATGATTACAATGCGGGAAAAGTAAGCTTAACCGTAGAGGTATCAAAATTCCTTACCGATTGGCTGAATAAACATATTAAGGAAACGGATCAGAGGTATAGCGAACATCTGAACAGTAAAGGTATAAAATAAGAGCGGATTATTTTAAGAAATTTAATGCTTTCTTAATTCCTGTATGAAGCAGAAAGGAGGTGTATTGATTAATTCAGTGCAGTATATTGTTAGTGATTCTTTGTTTGAATTTTAAGATATTTTGATAAATCTACATACTTTTTAGGAGGAGTTAATAATTATGGCTATGTCAACTGACGAATTTTTTGACAAACTGGAAGCAGAAGTTTTAAAACATCCGGCGGTTAACGACCACCCATATTTGCAAAAATTCAGAACAAAAGCAGATATGAAGGCAGTAAAATTATATGCGGAACAATACTATTGTTTTTCAAGGCATTTTTCACGGTATTTGGCGGGTGCAATTGCTATTTGTCCCGACGAAGCTGGCAGGGCGCCGTTAATTAAGAATTTATTTGAAGAGTACGGCGGCAGAAGTGAAGAGAAAAAAGGCATGGATGCAGAACTTACCCACCCTGCAATCTTCCGCAGATTCCTGAAAGCAGCCGGAGTTAATACCGACCAGCAGGCATTGAACAATATAGTAATGCTGCCTGAGACAAAATTGTTTGTGGAAAAATACCTGAACATTCATTATATGGATTATGTTGAAGCCTTGGGGGCATTGGGGCCAGGAACTGAGTATATTGTGCCTACCATGTATCAGCCGATTCGTGAAGGCTGTAAACGCGCCGGTTTAAATGATGATGCAGTACTCTTCTTTTCTGCCCATATAGAATTAGACGTTGAGCATGCCGCAAACATCAGAAACTCTCTGGTATTTTGCTCTAAAACGGAAGAGGAGCAGAGAAAAATAAGGAAGGGCGCTCTTGATTTCCTTGACGCAAGAACGGTATTGTGGGACGGATTAGAGAAGGCAACCAGATTTTAATCAAAAAATCTGCTGGTGCGCTATAACTATTCCAACAGTTAATTTGTTAACAACAAGGAAAGGAGTATATTATGGGATCCTTGTTTATCCCGAACAAATCAAGGGCCACAGGCACGTGGACCCGTTTAGGCGATGAGGTATTGCCCCAGAGCGGTATGTGCGTTACGTGCCTGGATGGCTGCCCCGGATACTGCGAAATTGGCAAATCCGCCTATAGGGGGCCTGAAGCGATTTATCCTGTGCCGTTTGGCGAAATTACCGCAGGGGCACAAAAGGATTTCCCCGTTGATTTTTCTCATTTTAATATAACAGGCTCAATCACGGGACATCACCAAAAGGAATATGACCTGTTTACCAACGCCTGTATTGAAACAAAAATGGGGAGGGACGGTGGACTAAAATTGCGTATCCCCATAATTTGTACGGGCCTTGGTTCAACGAAAATAGCCCAAACCCACTTTGAGTCTTTAGGCTCCGGCGCAGCTATCTGTGGTACAGGCATTGTCCTCGGTGAAAATGTGGCTGCGATGGATGATGATTCAACCATAACGGACGGCAATGTTACAAACAGCCCGGAATTAGTGCGGCGTTTCAAATCGTTTAAAGATAATCAAAAGGATGGGTATGGATTTATTGCAATTCAGGCAAACCAGGAAGACTGGCGCCTTGGGGTATTGCCCTACTCCCTTGAGAAATTAGGGGCGGACGCCGTCGAATTGAAATGGGGACAGGGCGCCAAAAATATCGGCGGCGAGGTAAAGTTAACCTCCATTGAAAAGGCCATCCGGTTAAAAAAACTTGGGTATGTAGTCATTCCCGACCCGGAAGATGCACTTACGCAGCAGGCATTTAAAAACGGGACGATTAAGGGTTTTGAAAGACATACACGGATCTGCGCAATACCGGACGCCATGTCGCGGGCATTTGACGGATTCATGAATAACGTCCAGCATTTAAGAGATGCCGGCGCCAAATATGTCTTTTTAAAGACAGGGTCTTACCGGCCTTCCGATCTTGCCCGCGCCATTAAATTTGCTTCCTGGGCGAGGATAGATGTCCTGACAATCGATGGTTCCGGCGGCGGAACGGGCATGAGTCCCTGGCGTATGATGAATGAATGGGGACTGCCAACGGTGTATATCGCCGCATTAACGTATGAATATTGCAAAAGGCTTGCGGACCGTGGCGAATATGTCCCTGATATAGTCCTTGCAGGGGGTCTCGTCTCGGAAGACCATATTTATAAATCTTTTGCCCTCTTATCGCCATTTATTAAGGCAGTAGGGATGTCACGGTCTACCATTTGCGCCGCCATGGTTGGCAATACCATCGGCAAGGCGGTGGCAGAAGGGAAAGTGCCAAAACCTGTTTCGGAATATGGTTCTTCCACCGATCAAATCTTCTATTACTCACAAAAGGTAAAGGATCGGTTTGGCAATATTCCCACAGGCGCCATTGGCATGTATTCTTATTATCAGCGCCTGGCAACTGGATTGAGGCAACTGATGGCCGGTTCCCGGAGATGGTCGGTTAACGATATAACGAGGGATGATATTTTTACATTAACGAGAGAAGCTACAGATATCACCGGCATTACCTATATCATGGATTATGACAAAGAACAAGCAGAGAGGGTTCTGGATGCATGACGTTACCATTTGTTGCATCATAACGCAGCAAAGCCGCAATCAAAATGCAGAGACGCACAGCCGTGCGTCTCTGCTTTAACGGTGTAATTTATATACCGGTAGTTATACGGGCAATCCTCCATACCCGTATATCTACCGGTTAATATTGCCGGGCAACTTGTTCGTTATTCATTACACGGTTAAATCAATCCGTAATTTTAACTTAACGCTTATGGGGTTTAACCCCTGGCAGTATGAAAATATGCTCATTCTTCTGGTATTGAATTATATTTTGTTTTGTCTTTTAACGAAAAGAGGGGAAAAATGGCAAATTTAACTTTAGCTGATTTAGATGCATTACCCATTGACAAAGCCTTGCAGTTGTCTTTTAAAGAAAGAGACACATTATTAGACCTTATACTAAGGGATTCTCTGAAAAACGTCGGGAAGCAACCTGAACGGCAAGTAGGGTTGATGAGCGATTACTTTGAAGAGGACATGGTCAGACTTACAAAAATCCGGGCAATTAAAATACGCTGCGGTGGTTTTATACCTGTTGATGCGTCGGGTGAAGTGCCTGGTCTGGTTCCAAAAGAACAATTTAAACTGGTTTTTTCAAACCTGAAAACCGCATTGGAAGCCATGGGCTCAAAGCCAGATAGAATAGTAAATTTAATTATTTTCCTTAAAAATATGGATTACTGGGGAGAGATGAACGCCGTGTATAAGGAATTTGTCAAATCATGTCCAACCCGTGCAGCAATTGGCATACAAGACCTGAACAAGACGTATCAAATTGAACTGGTAAATGTTATTGCCTACAAGGTGGCAAAATAGTCTTCATTGGTAACTATTCAGCGTAAACAATACACGGCTCTGATCTCCGGTAGTTTAATAAATTACGCTGAATAGTTACTAAAGAAGAGGCATTAAAAACAATTAACCTATCTGAAAGACAATCCAAAGCACAATTCATTACAAATACAAAAACCTGAATACGAAAGAACCCTGTCAGGGTTAATATAACATGCTTGCAAAGACTATGTTGTTTCGTTTGGTGTTTCAAACGTTTATGGTGGATTAAGGTGCGGCTTTTTCGCACCGAATCCACCAAACAGTCATCATGTTTCATTTGCAACACACAGAAACTATGAAAATGGTTTTATAACCATATAATATTGCGGTACATGTACTTGAGCTATTTTTTGTAGTCTTATTTTCGAGCCAGCCAGTTTTGATGCAAAACCCAGGCCGCCGAATCCTTCGTAAATCTCACATTAAAGCCTACCCGGTACCTTTCCACCTTAATTTTGGATTTCTGGCGGCAATTACTTCGTCAGGGCGTCCGATTCTCGTTTTTTGCGGTGCATTACGCACGGTTTCCGGCGCTTGTGCAATTGCGCCGGCAATTTCAATCATTGCGCCTGCAAACGCATCCAGTGTTTCCCGTGACTCAGTTTCTGTCGGTTCCACCATTAAAGCCTCTTCCACGATTAGTGGGAAATAAATCGTAGGGGCATGAAAACCGTAATCCAATAATTTTTTGGCAATATCCAAAGCGGAAACGCCCTGTGCCTTTTGTTTTTTTGCGGATATGACAAATTCATGCATGCAGGTCTTTCCATACGGTATTTCGTAATATTCTGAAAGGATGTTTCTCAGGTAATTGGCGTTTAAGACGGCGTTTTCCCCCGTTTTTATTATCCCCTCCTTTCCTAACGACAACAGGTACGTATATGCCCGAATCATTATACCCACATGACCATAAAAAGCCCTGACCCTTCCTATTGAGTCCGGGAAATCATACGTTAATGCATATGAATCATCCTCATTTTTTACTGTTCGTGGTATAGGGAGGAATACCTCTAATGCCCTTGAAACCCCTATCGGACCCGCCCCAGGCCCGCCTCCTCCATGAGGGGTAGAAAATGTCTTGTGCAGATTAAGGTGTAAAATATCTACCCCCATGTCTCCCGGACGTGCTATGCCCAGAAGCGCATTCATGTTGGCGCCGTCACAATAAACCAGCGCTCCGGCATCGTGGGCGATTTTACTTATTTCAAGTATATCTTTTTCAAAAAGACCTAGGGTGTTGGGGTTGGTAACCATGAGAGCCGCTGTATCATTTGACAGCATTTGTTTCAATTTTTTAACATCGATAAGTCCGTTGGCGTCTGATTGGACGGATGCTATACGGTAGCCGCAAAGGGCAGCGGAGGCAGGATTTGTTCCATGGGCAGAATCGGGCACAATAATGGTATTTCTGATTTCCCGCTGCTTCTTCATATATGCCTGAATTATCAGCATACCTGTTAATTCACCATGGGCGCCCGCCGCAGGTTGTAATGTGAAACAAGGCATACCTGATATATCTGCAAGCATCTGTTCCAGATCGTAGAGTATTTTTAAAATACCCTGACATTGTTCTTGCGGTTGATAAGGATGTAGCCTTGTAAAACCTTCCAGGTTTGCGGCATCTTCATTAATCTTCGGATTGTATTTCATGGTACATGAACCCAGCGGATAAAAATGCGTGTCAACGCAATAGTTCATTTGGGAAAGTTTTGTAAAGTGCCGCACTATGTCAATTTCCGATACTTCGGGAAAGTTGGGGTTCCGGCTCCTTTGCATTTTTTGAGGAATTAACTGTGTTATTGGGCTTTCCGGCACATCGCAGGCGGGCAGGCTAAAACATCTTCTGTTGGGAACAGATTTTTCAAAGATAAGCGGCTCTGGGGTATTCATAATGTGTGTATAGTGGTTAAGGTTGATTCGTATTGTTAAAAGTGTTACCAGGATGATTTCTTACTTGTAGAGAGATAATGCCTTTGTAGTTTGCGGGAGGGTAATTTACTATATCTGTAAAATCCCCATCCAAAGAAATCAAAATAGAATCGAGTTCCTGCGCTATTGAAATTACAGTTTGGTCAACCGCATCCGGAGAAGCATAATCCCTTAATCTAAACACTTCGAAACCAGCATCCAGAAGTGTTTAGATTATAAAATTGAAAACACAGTGATCCTCAAGGAATCTCAACGCCATCAAACGGCTACCTCATATTCAGAAAGCTCGCGGGCATAATCCAGACAAGCTGCTATTTGTTCCTTAGTAATACCAGGAAATTCCGCCATAATTTTTTCAAGAGGTTCGCCAGCAGCCAAATACCCAAGGATAAGGCTAACCGGTATTCTGGTTCCTTTAATTCTGGGTTTTCCCCTAAGCACATCCGATGTACTTACAATGTGGTTCCTCCAATCCACCATTATTTCTCATCCTGTATTAATTTTTATAGGGTAAAATTATGCGTGCATTATAGACAACGCAATTCCATTGTCAATATTTAAAAAGTGTTACGAGAACTCTTTCATGACCCGGAGTTTTGTCTTGCGCTATTGCTTTTGCTGTGTGAACATTATTATTATATTTTGAACTCAAAACTATACACAAACTACTATCATGGCCAAAAAGAACCCCCCCTTCTGAAACAATCATTGATACGTACACATTTCCTACAAGTGAAATACATGCCATAAATAGTACTGGACGATGTCGCATTCCTTTTGATGGAGGGGAATCAACCAAAAGAGCTAACTTAAAATTACGGATTAATTTAACCGTGTAATGAAATTTACAGATTCGCGTTTGTTGGCGTTCATTGGCGGTTCCTTTATTAACCGAGAATAGACGTAAATAGACGCTAATGAATAACGCATTACGAAGCTTTCTTATCCTCCTTTTGTTTCGCGGTTTTTACGCTTGTTACAAAAACTGCAAAATCTACGTAGGGGCGTAGGGCAAAATAAATTGATTATTAATAAAAATAGTGTTTATTTTATGATTAAAAATACTATGATGAAAAACGAAGAGTAGTAGGGAAGGAAGCATCCGGTATAGTATTTACCTTTATAAAACAAATGGAAAATGGGCAGATATGAAAGCCGCTATTGCCTAAAAACAATCATATAAAACGATCATGCTTGTCAGTAGAGGGATTTTTAATGGAAATCAGAAGATTTAAAAAGCTACTCGTTGCCAACCGTAGTGAAATAGCAATACGTGTTTTTCGTGCAGCGCACGAATTGGGCATAAGGACTGTAGCAATATATTCCCATGAAGATCGTTTCGCACTTCATCGGTTTAAAGCAGACGAAGCATATCAGACAGGTACAGGCAAAGATCCCGTTAAAGCGTATCTGGATATAGAAGGAATCATTCAACTTGCCAAAGACAAGGGGATAGGCGCCATACACCCGGGTTACGGGTTTCTCTCTGAAAATGCTGGCTTTGCCCGCGCATGCGAAAAAGCTGGCATTGTCTTTATAGGCCCACGTTCGGAAATACTTGAGCTGCTTGGCAACAAGATATCCGCCAGGCAGATAGCCGGCCAGGCTCAGGTCCCAATACTTTCCGGAAATAAATACCCTATCAGGCACCCGAATGAAGCCAAGGCCTTTTGCCGTGAAGTGGGATACCCGGTTATCATTAAGGCTGCCAATGGAGGCGGCGGACGGGGAATGCGTATCGTTCTGGGCGAATCTGAATTGGTAGGCCGCCTTAACGAAGCGCAGCGCGAATCAATGACGGCCTTTGGCTCCGATGAATGCTTCATTGAAAAATACATCGAAAAGGCGCGTCATATTGAGGTGCAAATACTGGGAGACAAACATAAAAATATTGTACACCTCTATGAACGAGACTGTACCCTTCAAAGGCGCCATCAGAAAGTTGTAGAGATAGCCCCGGCACAGCATCTTGATGCGTCCGTCAGGCAAGACATCTGTAACGCGGCGGTAAAAATATGTAAATCGGTAAATTATGATAATGCCGGCACGGTGGAATTCCTTCTCGATACGGAAAAAAACACATTTTATTTTATTGAAATCAACCCAAGAATACAGGTTGAACACACCGTTACGGAAACAATAACCGATATCGACATTGTCAAAAGACAGATATTGATCAGCAAAGGGTTTCCCCTTGATTCACCTGAAATCCGGATACCAAACCAGGAATCAATCCAAACCAGGGGGGTCGCCATTCAAAGCCGGATCACCACAGAAGATCCTTCCAATGCGTTTATTCCTGATTACGGACGTATTCAGCATTACCGTTCTGCCGGCGGTATGGGCATTCGCCTTGATGCAGGAACCGCCTTTTCCGGAGCCATTGTCACCCCCTATTACGATTCTCTGCTCGTGAAGGTTACAGCGTCCGGAATTTGTTTTGAGGATGCAGTTAACCGCATGGACAGGGCTTTGGATGAATTCCGGATTCGCGGCGTAAAAACTAATATTCCGTTCCTCATCAATCTTATAAATCACAAAGATTTCCTGAAAGGAAAGTGCACTACACGTTTTATTGACGAGAACAAAGACCTTTTCCGTTTTTCCCGGCGCAGGGACCGTGCTACGCTTATTATGCGTTTTTTAGGAGACGTCCTTGTCAACGGCCATCCACTTATCAAAGAACTTCCGAAATCCGTATGTCGCCGCAAAGCGCCGGTACCCACAGTTGACCATAAAGAATCAAGGCCGAAAGGCGCCCGTGATATGCTGTTTGAAATGGGACCGGCAAAATTTGTTCAGCATATTCGCAATGAAAAACGACTGTTATTGACAGATACTACATTTCGTGATGCACACCAGTCACTGCTTGCAACCCGCATGAGAACTATCGATATGTTGAAAATTGCTGAGGTATACTCAAGGAACCATGCCGATTTCTTTTCAATTGAAGTGTGGGGCGGAGCAACCTTTGATACTGCGATGAGGTTTCTTACGGAGTGTCCCTGGGATCGTTTGCGCTCCATGCGCAAACTTGTGCCCAACATACTCTTTCAAATGCTGCTCAGGGCTTCCAATGGCGTGGGATATACAAATTATCCCGATAATGTTGTCAATGCATTTATCAGACAGGCGGCTGAAAGCGGAATAGACGTGTTTCGTGTTTTCGACTCTCTTAACTGGGCTGAGAATATGAAGGTGGCGATGGATGCTGTTCTGGAAACCGGCGCCTTATGCGAGGCGGCGATATGTTATACCGGTGATATACTTGACCCGAAACGCACGAAATATACCCTTGACTATTATGTGAAAATGGCAAAAGAACTGGAAGAACTGGGAGCGCATATGCTGTCAATAAAAGATATGGCAGGACTACTGAAGCCCTACGCTGCTTATGAGCTTGTTTGCGCTTTGAAGTCGGCAGTAAACATTCCGGTACATTTGCATACGCACGACACTTCCGGCGGACAGATTGCCACCCTTATAAAAGCAGCAGAGGCTGGAGTAGATATTGTGGATGCGGCTATGGGACCCCTTTCCGGATTAACATCTCAACCCAATTTGAATACACTGGTAGAGATGCTGCGGTTTCACGAACGCAGCACCGGCATGGACTTTAAAGCACTCGGACTGCTCTCGGATTACTGGGAAGTGGTCAGGGAATACTATGCGCCATTTGAATCCATCCAAAAGGCATGTACCGCAGAGGTGTTCCATCATGAAATTCCTGGGGGACAGTTTACCAATCTTTTCCAACAGGCGCACTCAATGGGATTGGCGCACCGGTGGCGCGAAATTACGGATGTTTACGCAGAGGTGAATCAGCTTTTTGGCGATATTGTAAAAGTAACCCCCTCTTCAAAAGTGGTCGGGGATATGACGCTTTTTCTGGTCACGAATAATATGAAGGCAAAGGATATTCTCGACAACGAAAAAGATATTTCATTTCCGACCTCTGTTGTTGAATTTTTTGAGGGACGCCTTGGCCAGCCCACGGGAGGTTTTCCTAAAGAAGTACAGTACAAAATATTGCGTGGAGCGCCTGCTTATACGGAAAGGCCGGGCGCTAATCTTCCACCTGTGAACCTTGAAGAGGTGAAAGAAAAAGTAGAGTCCTGTATCTTCAGGAATATCTCCAACGAAGAGCTTATGTCTTATTTAATGTATCCGGAAGTCTTCTTTCAATATGCAGAACACAGAAAGAAATATGATGATGTATCTGTCATTCCTACGAATGTGTTCTTCTACGGCATGCCCATGCATGAAGAAATCTATATTGAAATCGAAGAAGGGAAAACCCTGATTTTCAAACTGGTAGCAATAAGTACGGTAAATGAGGAGGGGAATTGCACGGTATTCTTCGAAATGAACGGCCAGCCGCGTGAAGTTGTTATTGCAAATCGTAAAATTGCCGCTTCAATCATCAGACATCCCCAAATAGAGGAGGGGAATAGCAAGCATGTCGGAGCGCCTATGCCAGGCATGATTGTTAAAGTAAAAGTATCAGCAGGTGATAAAGTTGCCAAAAATGATCCGCTCCTGATTATGGAGGCGATGAAAATGGAAGCAACCATTTATGCAGAGCACGATGGCGAGATTAGTAAGGTGCTGGTGAAACCAAGAGACAATGTAGAGGCCAGGGATCTGCTTTTTGTTTACAAGTGATGAGACAGGAGGCAATACACAAGGAAGCAGCCCATTTAGTACCTTATTAGTCATTAGTCATTGGTCAATTATAAGCTTGTATGGAAATATTACAGGAAATCAAACTGTTATCTAATATTGAAAAACTGAAAAGTCGTGCTGCAAGCACTTAGCAGTAATGTATACAAATAAAAATATATCTCATAATTGCCGTAAATTAATATGATATTTGGGAAGTCTAATATAAAGTTAGCAGTCAGAAAACAACAATGACGCGTAAATCAAATGCCGAGTTTGTAAAGTGGTTTGGACCACTTCTTGACGCGCTCCGTGACCTTGGAGATTCCGGTAGGCCGCGAGAAGTTTCGGACCGTATAGCCAAGAATCTTAACCTCACAGACGAGGTGCTGGACGAAACATTGAAGTCCGGTGACAGCAGGTTTCACAATCAGGTTGCCTGGGCGAGGCAGTATCTGGTCTGGGAGGGAATGCTCAAATCGTCCAAGCACGGCACATGGACGCTCACGGAAAAGGGTCGTACAGCACACATTTCTGATGCTCAGGCAGCCGAAATATTCAAGAAATGGGTCGCGATCCACGCCGAGAACAGGAAACAAAAAGCGGCGGAGCAGGGTGAAGCAACGGAAGAGGAAGCACCCACCCCGGACACACCGCAAGCAGATCAGAAAATGAGCCTGATCGCTATTCTGCGCTCATTGAGCCCGCTCGGCTTCGAGAAGGTGTCTCAGGAACTCCTGCGTGAATCAGGATTTGAAAATGTCGAGATCACGGGAGGTTCAGCCGATGGCGGCATAGATGGCTTCGGCACACTGGAGATCAATCCGTTCGTAAGTTTCAAAGTATTGTTTCAGTGCAAGCGATACGCGGATGGCAACTTGGTTGGTCGTTCACAAGTGGGCGACTTTAGAAATGCCATGATCGGAAGAGCCGAGAAAGGAATCATCATTACAACATCTTCATTTACCAACGCGGCAGTAGTTGAAGCCAATCGAGAGGGTGCGCCAAAAGTTGAACTTGTTGATGGTGCAAAATTGGTCGAAATGTTTCAGCGCGTTGAGCTTGGAGTTAAAAAGCGGACAGTTTATGACGTCGATCTAAGCTATTTTGAGAGGTTTAGAGATTGACTGCTAACAATGCGTTGCAGGTGACGTCTGTCCCGCTGCTCGTGCCAGCCGCACCTGAACGCAGACGTTAGCTGTTTAAGAATATAGTTGATAATAATAGTATAATTTAACCATGAATCAGAAACTGTACATAGAGACAAGTATTATAAGCTATCTAACCTCTAAACCGAGTCGTGATATTATTATAGCCGCTCATCAACAAATTACATACGATTGGTGGTCTACTCATCGAGATGAATTTGATTTATTCACTTCACAATTTGTAATCGATGAAGCCGAAGCAGGCGACCCCGATGCAGCACAAAAAAGATTATTGGAATTAAATAAAATAGCTTTACTTGATATCACAAATGATATTATTGGTTTATCAGAAGCTTTAATGGATAAGAAATGCTTACCTCCTAAAGCCGTGGTAGATTCTTTACATATTTCTATAGCATCAATCCATAATATGAATTATTTATTAACCTGGAATTGTAAACATATAGCAAATGCGAAAATGCGACCATTAATTGAGAAAGTAATATTTGATAATGGTTATATCGCTCCGATAATCTGTACTCCAGAAGAATTATTAGGAGAATAAAAAATGTATAATGATCCAATAATAGAAGAGATTCATAAGTATCGTGAAAAACACGCCGCCAAATTTAATTACGATATTAAGAAAATTGTAGATTATTATAGAAAGCGACAAAACGAAAGCTCAAAAAAAATTGTAAGTTTCATTAAAAAAGCTGATGAAATCCACACAGAAAACTAATAATATCTTTTTGGTAACTATTCAGCGTAAACGATACACGGCTCGTTCCCAAAACCTTGTACTGAACGTAGTGAAGTATCTGTTTGAGAACGAGTTGCGCTCTGCACCCCCGGTAGTTTGATAAATTACGCTGAATAGCTACGCCTAAGTTCTTGTCGTCTGTTTCTACTCTACTGGTTCCTCTTTTGTATTTTACGTTTATTTGATTCTGGCTTGTCCCGCTTTAGGATAATATATGGAAAATGGGCTTATACTTATACATACCGGAAATGGAAAAGGGAAAACTACCGCGGCATTAGGGCTTTGCTTTCGTGCTATTGGACAGGGGATGAAAGCGCTTATGCTTTCATTTATCAAAAGTTCTCAAAAAACCGGCGAGATGAGGGCTGCTAAATTATTGGAACCTGATTTTAAGATGGTTCTCATGGGGCAGGGATTTATTAAAACGCAAAAAGGACATTTTTCCGAAGAAACTATCAAAAATGTCAAAGAATCCTGGGAATATGCGAAAAAGGAGATTTTCTCAGATGAATACGATCTCATTGTTCTTGACGAAATTAACCATTTGATTGATTATGGATTGCTGGATGTCGAAGACGTTATTGGGGTGATACAAAATAAACCCAGGCGATTGAATCTTGTCCTTACAGGACGGAATGCCAAAAGTCAATTGATCGATATTGCGGATTTAGTGACTGAGATGAAAGAAATAAAGCACCACTATAAAAATGGAATAAAGGCACGTAAAGGGATAGAATTTTAGCGGGGTGAAGTCTCAAACCGAAAAGGGATACAGATTTTTAATGTTTATTTTTTCATCTTGTTATATTATGAAAACATGTCTGAATCAAAACTAAATGTACTATTATTACGATACACACAAGACCCTGAACATATCGTGGCGCAAGCCGCCAAACTGTGTTATAGCCCCTCCTCTGTTGCTGAATTAAAGGAACAGATTGACAGCAAGGATCAGTCCGTTTTTATTGAAAAATTAACGGAAATGGGGCATCTCTCGCCCATAGAACACGTCAGTTTTACCTTTGGTATAGAGGGCATTTCCCGCGCCTGTTCACATCAGCTTGTTCGGCATCGTTTGGCTTCTTATTCCCAGCAAAGCCAGCGTTATGTAGGAAAGTACAGTAAGAAAACCGTTGGTTTTGATTTTGTTATCCCCCCCATGATTGAAAAAGCCGGGAAAAAACAGTGGTTCATTGAAAAAATGAATTGTATTCAGGAATGGTATGATGAACTGATAGAGGCGCTGGGCGATAGTGGAGAAAGCACATTTGAAGACGCCAGATTTTTACTGCCTAATGCCGCGGAGACAAAGATTATCATTACCATGAACGCCCGCGAATTATTGCATTTCTTTCGTGTACGTTGCTGTAATCGCGCACAATGGGAAATCAGGGCTATGACAATTGAAATGCTGCGGCTCGCGAAAAAGGTCGCCCCAAATATTTTGAAAGATGCAGGCCCTGGTTGCGTAAACAATGCATGCCCGGAAGGAAAAATGACGTGCGGGAAGATGGATGAAGTGAGAAATATGTTTAGAAATATATGATACTGCAGATTGCCTCTTTTTTTCTATTTTTTTGTAAGTTTTTCTTCGTGTCCTTTGCGTTCAATATTCTTTGTACTACTATCCATCAACTTCTTGTTTTTTATGCTGGTTTTTTTTAAATGCATAACCGTCCTTCGGAGTGAAAGATAAAGCCAGAGTGAAAATCTCACTTTCACTTTATCTCTCACTCCGAAGGGTTGTTTCGTATTTCTAATTTGGTTGCAACTAAAGGACTCGCCAGGTTTTCCGTGGTTAAAGAGCGTGTTATTTGCGAGGTTGCTTCGGAAAAAGCCCTAGCAATGACAAACTGGGGACTCGCAATGACAAAAGCGTGTCACCTAAATCCTGCAAACGATTTTCGCAATGCGAAAATCAGTATTTTCCACTACCAAGATTGGCAAAAAGCGATAACAGATATCCGTTTTTTAGCAATTGTGGTAGCGCTATTGTACTACTTTAAACA